>JABSOJ010000547.1 GCA_013216005.1 Alteromonadaceae bacterium
GTTCAACCGATAACATTAACCAGACTTATGTTGTTAATGCCGGCACTAAAGCCGCTGATGGACAATGGCAGTTACGTGTTAAAGATATGGTAAGCAGAGATACAGGTACTATTGATAGTTGGAGCATTACATTTAATTAGCAAATTAAACTTAAGCTAAGTTAAACTAATTTAAATAAAAATGTTCAACAGACTAAATTGACAGGGCAACTGATTGCCCTGTCTCTTAAAAAGGAAATACTTTAATATGTTGTTACTTTTACGAAAGACCAGAATAATAAAAAAAATATCTCTTAGTTTCATATTGATGTTGACATTGTTAGCCAATAATCAATCTTTTGCTTTTACCTCTTTCGCTAAAACTCAAGCCAGTGAATCTTTAACAATTGCCGTTGAAATGTTGACTCAAGCCAATTCAGCACAAACTGAATCACGTCAATTAATCGTTAAAGCCAATAAAGTTCGTAAACAAATAAAAAATCTTCGTGTACAAATGCTGAAGGATAAATCAAGCAACGATAAATTAAACCAAGATCAATCAAGCATAGATAAATTGAACCAAGATAAATCAGCACAAATGTCTCAATTGAACACCTTGCTAAAACAAAGCCAGAAAAAAGGAGCTGAGTTACGTATCCACTCAAAGCTACTAAAACAACAGGCAACTAGTCAGTTTGAACAGGGGTTTATTGATTTATGGCAAGGCAAAATTATAAGTCGCAGCCCTTTAACGATGAATGCTGATGTTAAAAATTATTTCTCACATAACGTTAAGATCCGCAGTGTTCATAAAAAAAAATTAAATCTAAATAAACTCAATAAAATAGAATCGTCACCAGAAAATAACATCCCTGAAAACAAAATCACTAAAAACAATATTAATCAACCCGTTATGTCTCTTGAAATACCTGCAATAAGCGGTCAGAATGCGCCGTCAGATCTCAATATTGATGCATTCAAATTCTCCCGCAAAGAAAAATATTTTGCCCATATAGAAGTTCACCACAACAATGCTGAAAACGAAGTTTCTCCCCATTCTGCCAATGTTTCAGCTGTACCACTGAATAAAATTCACCAATGGAGATTATTCGTAACCGATTTAGCAGGAACACCTGTTGAAGGTATTAATTTCGACGTTGAAGGACATATGCCGGGACACGTTCACGGACTGCCAACCAAACCGAGAGTGACAAAAGAACTTGAGCCGGGTGTTTATTTAGTCGATGGCATGAAATTTCAAATGGAAGGATGGTGGGTGATAAAATTTATTTTACCATCTCGTGAAAATAAGGCTGAAGATCAATCTCAGTCAGACTTCTTTATTTTTAATCTGGTACTTTAACAATGCGAATTTTTCAACTATCAGTGTTACTTTCATGTTTAATATTATTATCGGCTTGCTTAAAAGAAACTGATGACAACGATGTTTTACCCGTTAAAAAGAGTTTATCCGTGCAACAACTTTCCCTGTACCAATTTACAGAGGTAGATATAGCATTTTTAAAAAGGTTCTCAATTAATGCCTTGGGTACACCACCAGAATCTGCAAGTAACCAATTTGCCAATAATGAATTCGCTGCAAAATTAGGAAAAAAATTATTTTTTGATAAAAGTCTTAGTCAGAATAACCAATTTTCGTGTGCTTCCTGCCATCAACCCGAACGCTACTTTACCGATGGTTTAAAACGTTCTACAGCGGTCGGTACAACCCATCGTAGTTCACCAACAATTCTCGGTGCGGCTTATAGTCCGTGGCAGTACTGGGATGGACGAAAAGATAGCCTATGGTCTCAAGCGCTTGGTCCTATTGAAGATATCAACGAAATGAATACCACACGGGTGGAGTATGCACGTCAACTATTAAAAAAATACCCACAAGATTATCAAAATATATTTGGTGAACTCTCATTGAGTTTCTTGGATGAACTTCCTGCTGTTGGCTCTCCATTAGGTGATAAAAATGCTCAGGCGCAGTGGCAAGCGATGGATAAATCACTCAAACATCAAGTTAATCGAGTATTTACTAATGCTGGAAAAGTAATGATGGCCTATCAAAGACAGTTAACATTGCCTATGTCTCGCTTTGATCAGTTTGTCGAACTTTTAGCCAAGGTTCAAACCTCTAACTCAGACTCAAACTCAAAGAACATATCTCAATTGTCAGATATTTTAACACCAGCAGAGGTCCAGGGAATGCGCCTTTTTGTTGGTAAAGCAAATTGTGCCAGTTGCCATAATGGTCCGCTATTTACCAATTATGAATTTCATAACATTGGCGCACCGGAAATCGGCATGCCATCTGTAGAACTTGGACGTCATCAAGGCGTAAAAGAATTACTCACAGATGAATTCACTTGTTTGTCGGTATGGAGTGATGCAACAGAAAATGACTGTGCTGAAATGCTTTTTCTAAAATCTTCAGGACCTGAACTGGTAGGCGCATTGAAAACACCAACACTGCGTAATATTGGTGCAACTGCGCCTTATATGCAATTTGGTCAATTTGATAATTTACAGCAAGTACTCGGGCATTATAATAAACCCTCCCCCCCTATATACAACCGTGACCAACATCCTAATAGACCACATTTTGATATTTTACCCCTAAAGCTAGATGAACAAGAGTTATTGGCACTCGAAAGCTTTCTAAGAACATTAACATCGCCAATGCCAAAAGATGATCCGTGGTGGGGGTTTTAGCAATTTGATTAGGGACACCCACTCTATAGATAAAAATGGGTGTCCAAATAAACGGCACCAATCAAACCGGGTAACAGTTCATATTTGTGTATTATCATGTTTAAGTTGATACAGTCCAGAGCCTGTAT
>JABSOJ010000053.1 GCA_013216005.1 Alteromonadaceae bacterium
ATTACATCTTCATCTCCATGTTTTCCTACTGTTGTAACAAAGTAGCCATCTGTCCACAATTCACCACCCCAGAGTTGTTTCTTTACTAATGGGCACTTCTTGAAAATTTCTCTAGCTGTTACACTTTTGATTATTTGAACTATTTTTTTGGGGCTATACATTGGCACTGACTGAACTAAAAAATGCACATGATCACTGTCTGTTCCAATTTCAAGAAATACTATTTCATATCTCTTTGATATTTCTCCACAAACTTCTTTAAGGGCATTATCAACTTCTTCTGTAAATATCGCCCTACGATATTTAGCTGGGCATACTATATGATACATAAGCACGGAAACATTATGACTTTTATGGATGAATCTACTCATCCTTCTACTTTACAGCTTTACCCAAAACGCAGCAAGCTGCGGGGAATTAAACCCCAAGAGATTAAAAAACTTCCTGATACCAGCCCTAATATATTCGTTTTCCGGCTGATAAATTGAAGTATAAAAAATAAGGCTACACCTTCAAGCAAAAATTCATAGAGTTGTAATGGATGACGAGGAAGTTGGTGTTCATCAGTAGGGAAAATAATAGCCCAGGGAACATTCGTTGAACTACCCAAAAATTCAGCATTGATAAAATCGCCTATAAATCCGAATGCTAAACCAACAGGCACAAATGGTACGACAAAATCACTCACTGCTAAAAAATGTTTGTTGGTTTGCTTTGAAAACCACCTTATTACAAAAGCAACACCCAGTAAACCGCCGTAAAATGACATGCCACCAGACCATATTTTGAAAATATACAAAGGCTCTACAAGTAAATAGTCAAATTGATAAAAGATAACATAACCTACACGACCACCTAAAATCACGCCAAGAAAACAATAAAAAAGTAAATCATTCATTTGCTTGTCAGGCCACAACCTACGCTCTTTATCAGCTTTGTTGGTAATAAGGAATGTGACAGATGCAAAACCAAGAAGATACATTATTGCGTACCAATGCAATGTCAAAGAGCCAATAGTAAATATAATTGGATCAATTGATGGGTATGTAATAAAACTCTCAATCATAAAATTATGTTCTAAATATAGCTAGTGTTCGTCCAGAAACAGGGTCGTAGCGAGGACGATCCAATGGTGCAATATGAACACTACTAGATAGGCGTTTAGTCATTCTAAATAACCTTATATAGTGGTGTTCAGATTGTGCCAGTGGGACGTCCGCAGTAGACACTCGTTTCTGGATGGACACTAGCTAGTGCCTGAACGGAAACCCCTGAAAGTGTTACTACATATGCTCTTCGAGCTATTTTTAAAAACGAAGATTTTGAAAATTTGGCCCAAAAACACATAATATGCTTGAATTATCATCAAAACCGACTGATTTCCAAAGATCTTCAAACTTTAAAAGCAGCTACACCCAATACGTAATAAGACATGTATACTTTCCGTTCAGGCACTAGCTAGTACCTGTTTAATCATACTTAACGGCTAAAACCAGAGCATTTTTATAGCAACTAAAATAAGGAAGCCTGCAAAGAATGTTTTTAACGTACTAACAGGCAATCGAGTAGCAAATTTTACTCCTATTGGAGCAAATATTGACGATGTGGTGATTATTCCAATTAAAGCAGGTAAATAAATATAACCTAAACTCCACTCTGGTAATAACACATTGCCAAAACCTGTAAATATATAACCCGCAGAGCCAAAGAAAGCGACCATCATGCCACAAACGGTTGCAGTTCCAATGGTTTGGCGTAATGGTACAGCACAATAACTCAATGTGGGTACTAAAATAGCGCCACCGGCAATCCCCATTAAACTGGCAACAACTCCGGTAAATAAACCAATAATTTTCAACACAACATTACTTGGTAAAGCAGCTGTACCAGAATTTTCAGAAGGTAATTCAGCCTTTTTCACACAAATTGAAAAGAGCATATACGTTGCCAGTAACATAACAGCAAAACCAAAAAAGTTAGTCAAGGCCTCAGCAGATAAAAAATCAGCGATGATAGCCCCTAACAATGCACCAACACTAATAGTTAATAATAATTGTCTGGTTAAACCCCAGAGGATATTTTGGTTTTTATGATGGGCATATGCTGCAGAAGCGGAGGTAATAACAATAGAAGCCAAAGAGGTTGCCAGCGCAATTGACATTACTTCATCAGGGCTAACCTCAAACAAGGGAAGTAAATAAACTAACACAGGTACAATGATTAATCCGCCACCAATACCTAAAAGACCCGCTAAAAAACCAACCACTGAACCTAAAATTAAACACGCGATAAATACTGTTAACAACATCTTATTTTACTTCTGTTAATACGATGAATTTTAATTAAACGCTTTAACTTATTCTAAACTATTCTTTGAAACTCATTATTTTAAACTTATTCATTTGCACTCATCCCTTTAAACTTATTCCTTTAAACTTATTCCTTTAAACTAATGCCTTTAAACTGATACCTCAAATAAAAAAACTACATACCAGCCCTGACAAACCCACCTAAACCTAATTGCTCCAGTTGCTCATTTAAATAACAATGAACTTGTTTAGCTGTATTGAACGTTAATGCGTGCGAAAGCATCACTTTAGCCCGCTGATAATCTACATGGCGAATTACCCATTTAATTCTGGCAACATTATGAGGATTCATACTGAGCTTATCGTATCCCATTGCCAATAAAAGCAAAGCACCCGCAGGTTCGCTGGCAAGTTCTCCACATAAACTCAACGGGACTAAATACTTACTGGACTCTTCTGCTATTATATTTAAGGCTCTTAAAACTGCGGGATGATAAGCATCATATAAATTAGCAACTCTGGGATTATTACGATCTACCGCGAGCAAATATTGAGTTAAATCGTTACTACCAACAGAAAAGAAATCAACTTTTTGCGCCAATTCACGTAATTGAAATATCGTTGACGGCACCTCAATCATTATGCCAATTCTTGGTTTAACTAACTTGCAAGACAACTCTGTCGATATTTCATAATAAGCCTGATTGATAAGTCGGGTAGCTTCATCGACTTCCGTTACACTTGCTATCATAGGTAACATTATTTCTAAATTATGCAGGCCGTGATTAGCTCTTATCATTGCTCTGACTTGCAATAAAAATATTTCAGGATGATCCAAAGTAATACGAATTCCACGCCAACCCAAAAAGGGGTTATCTTCAACAATAGGAAAATATGGAAGCGATTTATCACCACCAACATCCAAGGTTCGCATCGTAACAGGTTGCTCTGAAAAACTTGTCAATACCTGTCGATACAACTTAGTTTGCTCTTGCTCCGATGGAAAACAACTCCTATTCATAAATGGAATTTCAGTACGGTATAAACCGATACCCAGTGCACCGGAATTTTTAGATTGTTCAAAACCAGTTAATAATCCGGCATTGAGCAGTAATTCAATTGCACGGCCATCTTTGGTTATTGCCGGAAGGTTTTCAACTTGCTTCACTTTATCTGCCAATAAACATTCTTCAGCAATTAAATGTTGATATTCACGGATCAGCGTTTCGTTCGGAGATATAAACAACTCTCCACTATAACCATCAACAATTACCTCTTGATGTTCTAATTGACTCAACGGTAACTGCCCTATCCCCATTATTGCAGGTACATCTAAAGCTCTGGCAAGTATAGCGGCGTGAGAGTTATTTGATCCTGACAATGAAATAATACCTTTCAAACCTTTATGCTGAAATTCCGCCAACATAGAAGCACTAACATCATCAGCCATCAGAATAAATTCATCCGGTAGTACTTTATTCTCTTGTACCTCTTGCTGTAAATTAAGTAATAATCGATTACCTAAATCACTTATATCACTTGCACGCTCTCTGATATAACTATCGTCCAAAGCTTCAAACTGAACAATATAATGATCAATAACCAGCTTTAAAGCACTCTCAGCCATCAAGCCACTGCTAATTTTAAATTCAACTTCATGACCTAAATTAGCATGATCAAGCAACTGTTTATAAACTTCGAAAATATCAAGCGTTTCATCTTTGACAACTTCACTTAATTTAGTGGCCATCTGGCTAAAATCAGCACGGGTTTTAACGATAGCGTCTTGAAAGCGTTGTAATTCAATATCGACATTTTCAGTCTTTTGCAAAGAGACATTAGCCAAATTAGCATTAGGCGAACTAATTAAAATAGGTGCAAGCGCAATCCCCGGAGCACCGGCAATCCCCTTAAGTTGCTTTAACCATTGCGTATCTTTTGGTAAATTAATAATGCCGCGCGCTTCAGCATTAGCTACAGCCATGGCTATTTGTGCTGACAATGTCACTAAAAAAGATTCTTCGTCTTCAGTAAAATTACGCGAATTTTTTTGCTGGATAGAGATAATGCCCAGCACTTTACGCTGATGAATTATCGGTGTGCCTAAAAATGCATTAAATTCGTCTTCTTCGATGTCTGGAGTACGAATAAAATGTGGATGCTGTTGAGAATTGCTTATATTTATCGGTTCTTCACGTTGACCCACTAGCCCAATAAGTCCTTCTGTAAATGCTACTGAAGTTTGCCCTAAAGAGTTAATAGAAAGACCTTCAGATGCCATCAAAACAAAATGTTTATGACGATAATCAGCCAGATATACCAAACAACAATCGGTTTCCATGACGCTTTTAACTTGCTTAACCAAACGCAACAATGCACTCTCTAATTCAAGATCCTGACTGAATTCAAGTACAATACGGCGTAAGTTAGTTAACATGAAATTCCTTATAAATATCAATAGCAAAACATTCTCTGGTGATATCACCAAAGAATAATAATAATAATAAACCTTCCTTAAAATTACAGGTTACGGCTCATTTCAAAATAACCGACCCTATACCTAATCTATCTGACCCAAACTATCCGGAAATGCGGGTTCAACGCCAAGCCCAATTATCAAAATAAACTAAGCAAAGCGCAACTCCAAATTATTTGGGTAATACATAGTAATAATTACTTTCGTCTACGTTTTTCATGACGATAATAAGGCAACGCAACAGGTGCGAATTCTTTCATCACTTTACGATAAACTTCACGTTTAAATGACACTACTTGTCGTACTGGATACCAATAACTAACCCACCGCCAATCATCAAATTCAGGATGTTCAGAGTGCAATAAATCAACTGATGACTCCTTTCCTGTTAGTTTCAACAAAAACCATTTTTGTTTTTGTCCAATGCAAACAGGTTTACTTTCATGTCTTATTAATCGTTTTGGCAATTTATATCTTAGCCAATGTTTGGTCGATGCAACAATTTTTACATGCTCGGGTTTTAATCCTACTTCTTCATGTAGTTCTCTAAACATGGTTTGTTCTGCTGTTTCACCCTCGTCAACTCCACCTTGTGGATATTGCCATGAATGTTGACCATAACGCCTTGCCCAAAATACTTGTCCCCTGTCATTAATTATTACTATGCCGACGTTGGCTCGATAGCCTTCGGCATCTATCACAGGAACTCCTGGCAAATATTTATAACATTTACTGATTCTTCCATAATATTAACGCTCGGGCAATTAAAAATTTCACTTGCCAGCAAGAGCAGCGCCGACAATAATGTTACAAAGCCTAGAATTGCAGACTTATTATCAAATTTAAACGCCCGACATCAGAAGCTGAATTAACAACACGTGCCCATGCATTAACGGGTTTAACCCTAGGTGAACTCGCTGCTCAAGCAGGAATTGTCGTACCTGAATCTTTAGTCAGAGAAAAAGGCTGGATAGGTTTATTACTTGAAAAAATACTTGGCGCAAGTGCAGGCTCCCGGCCCGAGCCTGATTTTCCTCAATTGGGTATTGAGCTTAAATCATTACCGATTGATCGATATGGCAAACCACTGGAAACAACGTTTATTTGTGTTGCCCCTTTAATAGGATTAGTAGGTGCCAGCTGGAAAACCAGTCATATCTGTAACAAATTAGCCCGTGTTTTATGGGTGCCTGTTATATCTGAGCGGAATATGGCAATAGCAGACAGAATTATTTGCAGCCCATTTATTTGGTCTCCTTCTGCAGAAGAAGAAAACCTGCTCGCGTTAGATTGGCAGGAATTAACCGATATGATTGTTTTGGGTGAAGTTGAAAAAATTAATGGCAAGCATGGGCAAGTATTACAATTACGCCCCAAAGCAGCCAATAATAAAGCTAAAACTCAAGCATTTGACCGCCATGGAAAATCGTTTACGACGCTACCCCGGGGTTATTATATCAAAACGCATTTTACTCAGATGTTACTGAATAAGTACCTTGGCAAGTAAACGCTTTTACTGTCTATTTTACCGAGCTATTTTTTCCAGTTATTTTAACCAGCTAATATTTGAATTTTTTGTCCAATCGTAACCGTACTACGGGCCGGAATTGTTTGCCATTGCGTATTTGCCGCCTCTAAACACACAAATTCCTTTTCGCCATTTACATGAATGTCACTCATTTTATCTGCCAGCGCTTTTCCAGGGTTCCACAATACCCACTGTTGACAACCTGTAGAAGATACTTCAATTATTCGCTGCCATTTTTTATCAACTATTTGCATTGTTTTATTACAATGATAAATACGATCTATCTCCCCCACACAATTCGCTAGCGTCTGTGGTAATTGGTGGCTACCGCTAACTTTATCAATAAATTCAGCCGGAATTAAATTATCTATCGTGACATTTTTAGGATCACTAACACTAAAGTAACTGTGCAGCGCTCCGGTATATTCAACATCCTCCTCTGATAAATTAGTCATAAATAATGTTTGACTGAATTTTTCTCCAAACACTATTTCTTGTCTTAATGAACATGCAGCAGGCCACAGTGAATGCATGTTTTCTCCTTGCCACCTAATAATTAATTTAACACTGTCAGGCTCAATAATAACTTCATCGATCTGCCAATTCTGCAAACGGGCAAAACCATGATTTCCTGCACTTTGCTCACCCTTTACGAAAGGTCCGAACCATGGCCAGCATAGAGGAATTCCTCCTCGTATTGCTGTTCCGGTGCGATAGGTAGCTTTATCACTTAACCAGAAAACAGGTTTTTCATCTTTGGGTTGCCATGCTAAAACATGCCCGCCGTACAAACTGAATTTTGCGCTACAAGAATGATGTTTGATAACTAAAGTCTCATTTTCTTTTAAAGAAACCAGCTCTACCTGACCAAAATCATTGCTACCGATAATTTTAATTGTCATAAACCAAACCCACATTCACTGCATAAATTACTTAATGCAGCTATGGTAAAACATAGTTTTTTTGGATGATAGTATAAAAGTTTTTAGCGTGGTTTTATTTAGCGAAGGTTTTATGTAGCGAATGCTTTATTTAGCAAAGGTTTTATTTGGACAAATTTTAAAGGAATATGATGCTTATATTAAAGCGTCATGCAAGACTACAGTAGATTCTGTAGTCTTGCAGGAGAGGGTAAGCCAAAGACCTCCCCCATCCTGAATCACCATACTATTTAGTATAAGCTCTAGGCATATCACTCTTAGTGGTATAACGATCTCTTAATGCGTCTTGTCGACTTTGTGTTGAGAATTCATCGCCACCAATCCACATTTTCACCACACGGCTACTTAATTCAAACGGATCAGCACTCCATAACACTAAGTCAGCATTTTTACCTACCTCAATAGCACCACTGTTAAGCCCAAACATATCCGCTATATTGGCGGTAACAACCGCTAGCCCTTGGTCTTTTGATAACCCGTTAGCAATAGCATTACCTGCATCAAATCTTAATTGATATAAAAAATGAGGATCATTTATAGCATGAGGATAACTTATAGATAGTCCAACTTTCACTCCTGCAGATGTTAATATTGCTGCGCTATTAAGCGCTGTATGCAATGAATCAAAACTGCCAGGTAAATTACGCATTGAATTAATTAATACCGGAATTTCAGCTTTAACCAATTGGTCAGTAACTAACACAGCATCTGCTGCGCCACGAATTATAAGATTAAGTCCAAAACGTTGTTTTAGTTTTATTAACGCTAATATATCAGTGGCGCGATCTGCATAAACAACCAAAGGCTGAGTACCCGCCAACACGGCATTGATAATTAATTCATCACGCTTATAATCGACAGGCTCTTCGTCTTCTTTTTTACTGTCTTTTTTATTACCGTCTTCTTTGCTCTCTTTTTTATCCGCTTTTTCTTTAGCAAGCTTCTTTTTTGCTTTATCTAATTTCTTCTGAGCATCTTCAAGTTTATTAATCAATTGCTGCATATCGTAAGCACGGGAACCCTTTCTTTTTGCCCCTAAATCTACAAGTATTGCATTGTTACTTGCAACAATACTGTCAAAGCTACCGCTTAAATCAACAGCAAAAGTTTTTCCTTTAAAAATGCTTTCCCCACCTCGTGGAGCAACAATATTTGATGTTATACCACCTTTACGGGTATAAGGAATAACAGTTGAACGAGGGTTAAAGCCAATACTGGCATCAAATGTTATATCTGCCTTTTTATCTGAGGCATCACGCGTTCCTGACACCGCATTAACTTCAACTAATCCAAGTTGATTCATTGAACCAATCAAACCTGGTGTTAAAATTTGGCCTTTCGCATCAAAAACTGCATCAGCTTTATCAACAGCAGCTTTATCCGCGTTAACGGCAATAATTTTACCACTTTCAATAATAACGGTAGCGTTAGTTAACACACCTTGGTCTGTTGCGGTATGAATTGTTGCATTAGTAATTGCTAACGTTTCAGCATTAATTGCACTTGTATAAAAAGCAGAAACAGAAGCACACGCAAAAACAAATATAAATGGTTTAAATAATTTCATGGGTTGCTCCTTATTTCTTAGATGGAATCGATTGATTAACAGACGGTTGACCTAACATAAAATCACTCAAGGCCTGATATTTTTCATCAAAACGATCGTAAACTTTCGCTCCATCAATAAATACCTGCTCAGCTTTAGCGTACACACTAAATGGATTTTGGTTCCATAACACTAAATCAGCATTTTTACCGACTTCCAAACTACCCGTTTTATCACTAAGTCCAAGCGCTTTTGCAGGATTTGCCGTGATCCAACGAATGGCATCTTCTTCTTTTAGCGCAAAACCATTTTCCTGAGCACGGTACATCACTTTACCCGCTTCCTGATTCAATCTTTGTATCGTTATGGCTGAATCTGAATGTACAATTGCACAAGAATTTTTCACAGCATCCACAATAGCAACATTTTCTTGTACCATATCAAATGCTTCCATTTTAAAGCCCCACCAATCCGGCCACATTGCTACACAATTTTTGTTCTCAGCTAAAATATCTGCAATTTTGTAAGCTTCAATACCATGATGAAATGTGCCTGAGTGATATTTAAACTCTTTACCTAAATCTATCATCATTGCCATTTCTTCAGCTTTATAACAATGATTATGAATGAGTATTTCGCCATCAATTACACCGCGCAAAGTATCATTCGTTAAATTACGCTCTGGCACTGTTGGATTTTTTCCTGCGGCGTAATCTTTATTATACTTATCCCACGCACGCTTATATTCTGTGGCTTCAGCCCAGGCAGTACGATACCCTGCCATATTGCCCATTCGGGTTGAAGGAGCTACTTTTCTGCCGCCGTACACACGTTTAGGGTTTTCACCACAAGCCATTTTTAAACCGTAAGGCGCATCAGGAAATTTCATGCCTTGCGTAGTTTGACTTGGCACATTTCGTAAAGTTACCCCACGACCACCAAATAAATTTGCCGAGCCAGGTAAAATTTGCAATGTGGTAATGCCACCGGCACGGGCCGTTTGAAAACTGGGATCTTGTGGCCAAACACTATGTTCAGCCCATACTTCTGAAGTATTTGGCATTGTTGATTCATTACCATCAGAATGAGATTCAACAGAAGGACTTGGATATACGCCTAAATGAGAATGAACATCGATAATACCCGGAGTCAGCCATTTTCCTTTAGCATCAATAGTCTTAATATTATCAGCCGTTAAATCGGTGCCAATTTGAACAATTTTCCCATCACGAACAAGAATGTCACCCTGCTCGATGCGTTCACCCGTACCCGTTAATATTGTTGCGTTAATAATTAAAGTATCTTGATGTGGCAAAGATTGGTAGGTACTGGGGAAAGGGTTTTTATTAATAGTAACTTGCTCATCTTGTTGCTCTGACTGCAAACAAGCGGTTAAAGTGATCGATATCGTTACCGCCAAAACACTCCTTGGCAGTAAAGATAGTCTTTTAGTATGCATGTTGATCTTCCTATATAATTTTATTTTCATCGCATGACTTCAACCCAACTCTATAAATTGGTGAGACTAAAGTTTTTTAATTCTGTAATAATTTATTACGATTTAACGCTAACAACAAGTTTTGATAACTAATCGAAGTAACAAATACGTTGAAAGACCAAATATATGCGGTGACTGCAATGTCAGAAGATTCTTTTATCGGTAATTCATACCCTCCTATTACCGTTTATCTTACCGTTCATGGCGCTTTGTTGATGGTGCTTTATTGATGTTGCTTTATTGATGATGCTTTATTTATGATGCATAACTGATCACGACTTATTTTTGTTGCGAGCACCACCTTGTTTAACTTTCAGCCTCAAAGACAATAAATATAAAGTCATGAGTATATAAATGCCCGGCTCAATAATTTCTGACTTCACCGACCAGTAAAAATGCACAGCTACCAATAAAATAATCAGATAATTAAAATTATGTAATTTCTGCCATGACTTCCCCATTTTACGTCTTATTTTATTCAGCGAAGTAACAGCCAAAGCAGTCAATACAACAAGTGCGATCATCCCAATGGTAATATAAGGTCGTTTAAATATTTCATCGAACAATAAACTCAAATTAAACTGCAGATCAAAAGCTACAAAATTGAACAAATGGCACAACGCATAAGCAAAAGCGTATAAACCAAGCAAACGACGTGCACTCATTAAAAAACCTAACTTAAATCTTTTAGCCAATGGCGAAACAGCTAAAGTCAGCAATAATAAATTAAAGGCGCCAATGCCGGTAAAGTGTATTACCGCCTCGACGGGATCAGCGGCTAACTTATCGTTAACTGCTAAATAATAAAGATTAATCAGCGGCAACAAAGCCAAAAAGTGAATCAAACTTTTTAAGATCAATAGTTTAGATTTTGTCGGCATTTTGGTAAATAAAATTGAGCCAGCCATTAATAAAACTTCCGTAAATTCATATTTTTATACATATCGGCTACCTCTTCTGCGTAGCCATTAAAAGGTAAAGTTTCAATACGATTACGAGCAAATAAACCACCAGAGGTTATACGACGCTCACTTGCCTGGCTCCATCTTGGATGGTCAACCTGAGGATTTACATTTGCGTAAAAACCATATTCACCCGGCGCTAATAAATTCCACGTAGACGGAGGCTGTTTTTCAACTAACTTAATGCCAACGATTGATTTAATACTTTTAAAAGGCACCGACCATATAGGCTAAATTAGGGTTACAGTTCAACAATGTTTTCTATTAATTTACATGAGTTCAAACCTATACAGGCTCTGAACTGTATCAACTTAAACATGATAATACACAAATATGAACTGTTACCCGGTTTGATTGGTGCCCGGTTTAGTATGGCCAAGCAAACAAATGTTAGGGTTACGCAGTAGTTTTGGCGATGAAAATCCGACCGCTAATTCAAAGGTGAGTTTTGAAATTGTAAAGGCCTCACTTGATGGCGTTAAACATGGGGTTAAGAATTTAGATATAAAATTAATTCGGGAAGATCGTCGATACTTCTGGGTTTATTCAGATTATCAGGGCTGGCATTACGAATGGAACGATAATGAGTTTGTGGAATTAACCGCGTCCTTAGATATTGAAAAAGGAAAAACCGGGGATGTTGAATTTCCGGTAGCTTGGGGAAATTATCGTATAGAAGTACGGGATCCCGTGAACAATTTATTAACCAGTACACAATTTTACGTTGGCTGGAATTGGTACGAAGACTGGCAAAACAGTCAATCAGGAAGTGGCGCTGCAAGACCAGATAAAATAACGATGGCTTTGGACAAAGCTGCGTATGACACTGGAGAGATAATTAAGGTAAACATTATACCTCCGCAAGCTGGCGAAGCCTTAGTGATGGTTGAAGGTAAGCATCCTCTTTGGTTAAAAAGACTGCATATTCCTGCAGAAGGTGCGACCGTTGAAATTCCTGTTTCGGCTGATTGGCAACAACACAATATTTGGCACCAATCAAACCGGGTAACAGTTCATATTTGTGTATTGTCATGTTTAAGTTGATACAGTCTAGAGCCTGTATAGGTTTGAACTCATGTAAATTAACAGAAAACATTGTTGAACTGTAACCCTAATTTAGCCATTGTTGAACTGTAACCCTAATTTAGCCTATATGGTCAGTGCCTTAATTTTATAACCGCTTACGCAACATGATAGCTTTCGTTTGTTATTCTAAATAAAGAAAATAAAAGAAAAGAAAACAAAATCATGCAGCGTAAGCGATAATTAATACAAATCCCACTAACTTAATTTAATCTGCGGTTATCGGGCAAATTGCTGTAAATAAGTCACTATCTCTTTCGATTCATATAACCATTGAACTGGCTCACCAGTTTTAGCGATACGTAAACATGGAACCTTACGTTTTCCGCCATCGCGTATAAGTTCTTCACGATAATGCTCATTTTTATTAATGTTACGTACACTAATTTTCAAACCATCTCGTTTTATTGATCTGCGCACTTTTACGCAGAATGGACATGCCGGTAATTGATATAAATTCAGATGTTCTGTACTACTATCTATTTCAGATTGAATTTGAACATCTCTTTTAGGTGATCGGGGAGAAAAAATAAAATCAAAAAACAAAATTATACGACCAATAATCCAACGAATAATAAACATACTGCTCACTTCTTTTGACAAAAAAATTTTAAAGACTCAAGTTTTAAACTCAAGCCTTACGATAAGGTCTTAAACCACAGATTTAATTTAAAAATTTAAGCTAAAAATTTAAGCTAAACCATTAAAGCCTTAAATTAAAACCAACAACAACGCGTACTTTAACACATCAGTTAACAACTAGCATATATCGGTAATTGCTAGCATATGATCACCACATCAAATCATCAGGAATTTGGTAATCGGCATAAGGATCATCTTCATCAACTTGATCGATTTCTACTTTTTCATTTTGAACCAAGACAACTTTTGCATCAAGTTCAGCCAGCTTTGCCGCTGTTTCAGCGGTTACAATATAAGTGATTTCCTGCAAGCCACATAAAGCTAAACGACCGTTAACCAATGCTTTATGCGTTACCTTATCAACATGTAATTTCTTTATTTTGCTATCAAAAGTATAATTATACTCAGTCTCGCCATTAACATTTTTGAGCTGATGATGGTCCAGAATCTGTTTAATACGTAGTTGTTGCTCTTTATCTGCCAAAAGCTGCTTTTTCTGGTCATTTAATACATTGTCTTTTACGCTTTTTTCAGCCTGTTTTTTGGCTAAATCCTGCTGGACCTGTTCTTGCAGGCTAGCACCGTGGTTAACGCCGCTACGCTTTTGTTTATTCTTTTTGCGTTTATCTGAGTTCGCTTGACGGGTTTTTTGTTTGGTCGTTAAACCGGCTTTTAATAACTGTTCTTGTAATGATGCCATTGTGCTTCTTTCTCGATATTCCTAAACCACTAAAAACTACAACTATATCCAACCTATTTGGAGATACAGGTAACTTTCAACTTGGTTCAGCGTTAAAACAATAATGATGATTATTCTATCAGTAAAATTATCTAATGCCCAAACAACCACTCTTATTTATTTGAAAGGCTATTTTAAAAGGCTAAGGTAACAGACTAGTTTCGAAGATTCTCATTTCTAAGTTCTAGGTTCTAGGTTCTAGGTTCTAAAGCTCAATTTTACTTTATTGCTACTCTTCTTTCTTTAGCAAGGCCTGTAACTGCTCAGGAGTATCCACATCAATAAAGGCTTCTGGATAATCAAAAATCTCAAGCGATTTTTTGTGTATAGCCAATAACGACTTAGCCCCATTTTCACCTGTAAGATCGATTAATTGTTTGAAGTACTTTTTAGGAAAAATAGTCGGAGGGCCTTTTAATTTGGGTAGAACATCTTTGTTAAATGCCTTTGATAAATGATCTCCAGAAATAAGTATATTACTAATTTGCCCATCAACATTCTGACGCCACTTGGCGATCATTAATTTTAATTCTGCTGTTTTCAACTGCCATTGATCAACTAAGATAATCATTACTGCGTCAATGTCTGTGGGCAACTCAGAAACACCAGCAGAGATTGAGGAAGACATACCATCCTGCCATTTAGTGTTTTTAACAATCGTCAGGCGTTTTTTTTCAAACGACCTGTCACATAAATTATATGTGTTTAATTCTTTTTCAAAGAAATCAGCCTGATAACCTAGCACACAATAAACTGAATTACTGACCGATAAAGCGAGTTCACATTGTCTTTGCAATAAAGTTTTATCCTGAAAAACAACTAACTGTTTTGGCTGTCCCAAACGTGATGATTGTCCTGCAGCCAAAATTATTACGGCTAGATTTTCTGACTTCTTAACTGTACTTAAACTAGATTTATCAGTCATTATTGACCTTACCTTTAAAATGGCTAAATAAGGCAATTTTGAAACACAAACCAGTTATCATTGCCATTACTGTTGTCATTGTAATAACCATATGCAAAATGAGACAAAAACGCCTTTAACTACGAACAGTTCGTCATACAAATATCTCAACATTTCATTAGCTAATTCTTCAAACAAAAATTCATATGTAAGCAAATATTATCTGCGTCAACAACTTGATGTTATCTGCTATTATTTAAGTTACTCTACACGTAAATAACTCGGAAATACAAACATACCTTCCTAATGTTTCGTATAGATATTAATGAAAGGAAACTAACGACGCTTATGACAAAATATAAAAATTTATTCGTTGGCTTTTTTCTCCTATTAACTTTAATTATTGCGACACTATCAACTTGGATTTACAGCCAAATAGAAAGTGCTCTTCCCCTGCTTGACGGAAAAATCAATCTGGTTGGTTTATCAGACACCGTTATTGTTGAGCGCGATGAACAAGGTATTGTTACAATTAAAGCGAAGGATCGTTTAGATATCGCCGTCGCTATTGGTTTTGTTCATGCCCAGGAGCGCTTTTTTCAGATGGATTTATTGCGGCGTAATTCTGCGGGTGAACTATCGAGTTTATTTGGAAAACGAGCCCTTGAGTACGATAAATCAATCAGAAGACACAGATTCAGAGAACGTGCCCGGCTAATCGTTAAACAATTACCAGAAAAAGAAAGACAAATATTAAAAGCTTATACCAGAGGCGTTAACCAAGGTATTTCTTCTCTGGAAGCCTCTCCTTTTGAATATCTTATCCTTCAACATTCACCGGTTGAATGGCAAGAAGAAGACACTGTATTAACTGTGTTAAGCATGTACATCGATTTACAGTACAGTGATGGAAAAAGAGAGCGAACGTTAGGATTAATTAAATCCGTATTAGGTGATGATGTTTACGCCTTTTTAAATCCGGAAGGAAGTATTTGGAATGCTGCAATTGATCATACCCAACGACACGCATCGCCTATGCCAGAGAAACCCTGGCCATTGACTTCAATGACAAAAACCGAAAATATTTCATTGTTGTCTACCATACAAAAAACGCTTGATATCGAACAATTTCCGGGTTCAAACAACTGGGCAGTTTCCGGCGAGCTAAGTAAAACAGGCAGCGCCATTATTGCCAATGATATGCACTTAAATGTTAGCGTTCCGAATACTTGGTTTCGTGCCTCATTTGAATATTTTGATGGTAACAACCCAAATAAACAGACTTCAGCAATTAAAGTTACCGGGCTGACATTACCGGGAACGCCAAATATGATTACTGGTAGCAACGGTAATATCGCATGGGGATTTACCAATAGTTACGGCGACTGGAGTGATATAATTCTTTTGGAAACCAATGAAGATCAAAGTGGATATTTAACCCCTGAAGGTTATCAACCTTTTATATACTCAACACAAATTATTGCAGTAAAAGGACAAGATGCGGTTGAGTTTAAAACTCAAGAAACTATTTGGGGACCAGTAATAGGGAAAAACCACTTAGCGCAACTTATGGTATACCGATGGGTTGCACACGATAAAGAAGCTGTAAATTTTGCAATCATTGAATTAGAGTCAGCCAAAACGGTAGATGGTGCTTTTGAAATAGCCAGCAGAGCTGGCATGCCAGCACAAAATATTATGATTGCAGATAAACAAGGTAATATTGGGTGGACTATTATGGGTCCTATTCCACGTAAACAAGGCAATATTGATCAAGTACCCACAAGCTGGGCAAACGGACAGAATCGATGGCAAGGTTATTTAGCAACGAATGAATACCCCAAAGTTAAAAACCCACTAAATAAAAGGCTATGGAGTGCCAACTCTAGGGTTGTCGGTAAAGATTTATATAATAATTTAGGTAATGCCGGTTATTCTATCGGCGCTCGTTCTCAACAAATTAAAGCCCGATTATTGGAAAAATCATCTTTTGATGAACAAGACTTACTTGCAATAGCACTGGACGACGAAGCAGTCTTTTTAAAACGTTGGCAAACATTTATTGATGAACAAATTCTGACAACTTCCGCTATTTCAAAACACCCCAGTTGGCGTGAAGTTAAAGCAATATTAAACAATAACAAAGTATTACGTGCCAGCACCGATTCTGTTGCTTATCGTTTAGTCAGAAATTTTCGGCTGAATTTAAGAAATAATTTGTTTGCAGATATGATTAAACACCTTGAAAATTTGGATGAGGGTTTTTATTTTCACACCATACGACATCAAATTGAAACGCCTTTGTGGAAACTAATCACTCAACAACCTGATAATTTTGTATCGGTTAAAAATGCTGACTGGCAAGGTGTTTTTGAAAGTACTTTAATTAAAACAATTAATGAGATGACAAACAAACAAACACTGCAACAAGCAACATGGGGCCAACAAAATACTTCCTCAATAAAACATCCGTTAAGTAAAGCCCTCCCTTTCATTGGTAAGTGGCTCGATATGCCAAAAACTCAACTTGCTGGTGACAGCTATATGCCTAGGGTACAGAGAAAAGCTTTTGGTGCTTCTCAGCGAATGGTTGTTTCTCCGGGGCATGAAAAATCAGGTATTTTACACATGCCGACCAGTCAGGCAGGACACCCTTGGAGCCCATACTACCGTATTGGCCATCGCGACTGGGAACAAGGTAAGGCGTCACCATTTTTACCGGGTAAAACAAAATACACGCTTACTTTGTCGAACTATTAATTTGTGGCTCTGTTCCATAATACTGTTGTCCCTCGATGAATCCCCTATTTTTAAAGGGTTAGGCGATAAATTGGTTTT
>JABSOJ010000548.1 GCA_013216005.1 Alteromonadaceae bacterium
AATTACGCATCGTATACTTTTTACACTAAAATCGTATAAAAAACATATATATTTTATTAGGTGCGGAATGTCAGTTATATTTAAACGGATCAACAAATCTTCCTACAACTGAGGTGTAAAAGATGTCTAACCATTTTCCTGTAGATCGCGATTTATTCAATGATGTTATGGTGCCAAACTACGCACCTTCAGCCGTTATTCCAGTGCGTGGCAAAGGCTCTAGAGTTTGGGATCAGCAAGACCGTGAATATATTGATTTTGCTGGTGGTATTGCAGTAAATTGTTTAGGTCATTGTCATCCTGCATTAGTTAGCGCTTTAAAAGAGCAAGGTGAAAAAATTTGGCACCTTTCAAATGTAATGACAAATGAACCTGCTTTACGTTTAGCCAAAAAACTAGTCGATAATACATTTGCTGAAAAAATTTATTTTGCCAACTCAGGCGCTGAGTCAAACGAAGCTGCATTAAAATTAGCACGCCGTTGGGCAATAGAAGTACACGGTAGTGACAAAACTCAAATCATCGCTTTTAAACAAGGTTTTCACGGTCGTACATTCTTCACCGTAACCGTTGGTGGCCAAGCCGCTTATTCAGATGGTTTCGGTCCAAAACCTGCTGATGTTGTTCATGCAGAATACAACAACTTAGACAGTGTTAAAGCATTAATTTCAGATAAAACCTGCGCGATAATGATTGAACCTTTACAAGGTGAAGGCGGAATAATTTCACCTACCGACGAATTTATCAAAGGTGTACGTCAGCTTTGTGATCAACATAATGCTTTATTAATATTTGATGAAGTACAAACAGGTGTTGGTCGTACTGGTGATTTATATGCTTATATGGGCCTTGGTGTCACTCCTGATATTTTAACCACAGCAAAAGCTTTAGGTGGCGGATTTCCTATTGCCGCAATGTTGACTACAACTGAAATTGCCCAGTATCTGAAAATTGGTACTCACGGTAGTACTTACGGTGGTAACCCACTAGCTTGTGCCGTTGGTGAAGCAGCCTTTGATACAGTTAACACACCAGAAGTACTTAATGGTGTAAAGGCCAAGGCTCAATTATGTATCGATGCACTAAATGCAATTAATGATAAATATAATGTCTTTTCAGAAATTCGCGGTAAAGGTTTATTAATTGGTGCCGTATTAAATGAAACTTACCAAGGTAGAGCTAAAGAAATATTAATTGCCGCAATGGCAGAAGGTGTTATGACTTTAGTTGCTGGCCCAAGCATTATTCGTTTTGCTCCTTCTTTAGTTATTCCTGATACTGATATTGCAGAAGGCATGGCGCTTTTTGAAAAAGCTATAGCAAAAATTGCCAGCTAAAAAAACCAAAACTAGTAGTATTGCTCTTACAGATATGCTGTAAGAGCATAAATTTTTATAATTATAATTCAAAAAATTGACAGAAACTTGTTCGGGCAATCATTTCCCAACGACTAAACTGAGGCCATTCTATGATTATTATACGCCCTATTCAAAACAGTGATTATGATTCATTACATCGTATAGCTGTCGAATCAGGACACGGTTTTACATCATTGCCTGTCAATGAAGAGCTGCTCAAAAACCGTATTTCCCGTGTTCAAACTTCTTTTGAAAAAACAGTGACTCAGCCTGGCAACGAAGGTTATCTTTTTGTTATGGAAGATGACGAAACTGGCGAAGTTGTTGGTACAACAGGAATTGAAGCTGCCGTAGGCCTCGATGACGCGTTTTATCATTATCATTTAGGTAAAGTTGTACATAGTTCAAGAGAACTCAACATCTACAATACCGTTGAAACTTTATCACTCTGTAATGATTACACTGGTGCATCAGAAATATGCACTTTATTTTTATCTGAAAATTACCGTAAAAATGGCAATGGTCGTTTTTTATCCCGCGTGCGCTTTTTATTCATTGCAGAACATCTAGAACGTTTTGCAGAAACGATCATCGCTGAAATGCGTGGCGTATCAGACGAAAATGGCCGATCCCCTTTTTGGAATTGGTTAGAAGAGCATTTCTTTTCTCTTGATTTTCCAACAGCGGATTACTTAACGGGTATAGGCAAAAAGGTATTTATTGCCGAGCTGATGCCCAAACATCCTATTTATGTCAACCTGCTTAGTAAAGAAGCCCAACAAGTGATTAATAAAGTACACGAGAAGACAGTGCCTGCATTACGCTTATTGGAAGCGGAAGGATTTACCCGTCGAGGTTACGTAGATATTTTCGATGGTGGTCCTACGGTCGAAGCACCGAAAGCACTGATTAAGAGCGTCAGACAAAGCAAAAAGTGTCAGGTTATTATTGGGGAAGTTACCACAAAGGAACAATATATTATTTGTAATAGCAAAGTTGCAAATTTTAAAGCCGTGCAGGCCCCGCTATTATTGCGCGAAACAGCCAAACAAGCAGTGATCAGCCAAAGCGTTGCTGATGCATTAAATGTATCAGAAGGCGACTGGGTTCGTCTAATTGCTAATTAGTGCCCATCCAGAAACAAATATCTACTGCGGACGTCCCTGTTTCTGGACGGACACTAACTAGTCCCAACCAGAAACAAATATTATCTATCCCAGCTATAGCAGAGGAATTTTAAATGTCACACACTAATGAACAAAAGGTTCAATTTATCAATGGCAACTGGCAGGAAGGCTTAGGTCATGAAATAACGTCACTTAACCCTGCCCGCAATGAAGTTATCTGGCAAGGAAAAACAGCCTCAGCAGAACAAGTGAAGAAAGCGTCACAGAAATAGTTTTATTGTACACTATTTAGTACAACGGTCTTCCATTTATCATTCCAATCATTTGT
>JABSOJ010000549.1 GCA_013216005.1 Alteromonadaceae bacterium
AAATGTTAAATTCTTTTTTCGTCTATCTTATTGTTTTATATTTGTTTATTAGTTTTATTTCGTGGGGATTCGTCAGACTCAGCATCCATTTAAAGTGATGCGTGGATAAATCCACGAACTGGGTAGTCGGTAAAGTCCGCGTGCTCGTAGTACGCACATTTATGTGCGCCCTAAATTGGTATAAGCCCTGAATGGTCGCTTACATTTAAAAATAAAAAAGCTCGACTTGCTTGATCATTAATTTTGAATGGTATGGTTCCAAATTTTATTACCCCTGCTGAGTAGTTATAATTGTTTTTTGTTTTGGTAAAGATAATGAAATAATAGCTGCTATTAATAAAAATCCGGAAGACACCCACAAACATGCGGTTAAACCGGCAATTTGATACAGCCAGCCTGAAAGTACCGTTCCAATCAATCGCCCCATAGCGTTGGCCATATAATAGAAACCAACATCTAATGAAACACCATCTTCATCTGCATAACTTACAATTAAAAAGCTATGCAGGGCAGAATTTATGGCAAAGAAAAATCCGAATATCATTAAACCCAGTAATAAGCTTATTTCGGGATAAATATTGTTGCTCAGCAATAAAGCTATACAGGCAGGAATTAATGTTAATAAAGCAGCCCAGAAAAAGGCGTTTTTACCATTGGGTACAGTTGTGCCAGCGGTATTAGTTGTTTTAGTTGTATTAGTCAGCAAAGGCGCAAAGGATTGTACAATGCCATAAGCGATAATCCACACCGCAATAAATGCGCCGACTGACTGATGTTGCCAACCCAGCTGGTTAGCAAGAAATACCGGTAATGCAATAACAAACCAGACATCCCGTGCACCAAATAGAAATAATCGAGCCGCTGATAAAGTGTTGATTGCCTTACTCTTAGAGAATATTTCAGAAAATTTAGGTTTGTTTTTAGCTTTTCCTAACTCTTTTTTTAATTTGAATAGACTTAATAACCAGGTTAATGTCAGACAAATTGTCAAAATAGCAATTGCCCCGGTAAAGCCGACAAGGGTTAGCAATGCTCCTCCTAAAAAGAAGCCCACACCTTTTAAGGTGTTTTTTGAACCGGTTAATACCGCTACCCATTCATAAAGTTTATCTTCGGCATCTTTGGGAACCAACAGCTTTATTGAGCTTTTTGCGCTCATTTTATTCAGATCTTTTGCAATACCAGATATTGCCTGAGCAAGCATTACCCAAAAAATGGTTAACATACTGTTGGGTACAAGCAACATACTCAATGCTAAAACTTGTAGCCCTAATCCTATATTCATCGTTTTATTTAACCCGATGTGAGCACCAAGCCAGCCTCCTACAAGGTTGGTGATCACACCAAAGAATTCATAAAACAAAAATAGCAGTGCAATATTTAAAGGACTGTAACCTAAATTATAAAAATGCAGAACGATCAACATCCGCAATGCGCCATCGGTTAAGGTAAACGCCCAGTAGTTTGCAGTAACCAGAAAATATTGGCGTATTTGTGGTGGTAGCTGTTTTAATTTTTTAATAAATAACATTCTTTTTAATGACTATTTTTTTAATGGCTAAGTATTAATATCCATTTGTCCAACCATACGCATTAATTCTGCAGTACGATTAGCATATCCCCATTCATTATCGTACCAAACGTAGAGTTTTACCTGTGTACCATTGATCACCATAGTTGATGGTGCATCGATAATGCATGAACGAGGATCGGTTTTATAATCAATAGATACTAATGGTCTTTCTTCAAAACCCATAATACCCTTCAGTTCATTTTGTGCGGCGTTTTTCAATAGTTGATTAACTTCATCTTCAGTTGTTGGTCGTTCAAGTTCAAAAACACAATCGGTAAGTGAAGCATTGGCGAGAGGAATACGGACTGCATGACCATTAAGCTTGCCTTTTAATTCAGGAAAAATATGGGTGATAGCCGTTGCAGAGCCAGTGGTGGTTGGGATCAGGCTCATACCGCAAGCACGTGCACGACGTAAATCTTTGTGGGGCGCATCTAAAATTGTCTGAGTGTTAGTAATATTATGGATAGTGGTCATTGAGCCATGTTTTATGCCGATTTTTTCATGAATAACTTTAACTACAGGGGCAAGGCAATTAGTAGTACAAGAGGCTGCGGTGATAATTCTATGCTGGTTTTTATCATAAAGTTGATGATTTATACCCATAACAATATTTAGCACACCATCTTCTTTAACGGGTGCGGTAACAACAACACGTTTGACGCCTTGATCTAAATAAGCTTGTAATAATTTTTTCGATTTCATAACCCCGGAAGCTTCAATAACAATATCGCATGCTGACCAATCGGTTGCTGCAATATCTTTGTTTGAGGTATAGCGGATAACCGAAGTTGTCGTGTTGTTTTGTTTATTTGATGAATGAGAGTCATTCGTTACAACAATATTATTTCCATCACTTGTCGCCTCATTTTCCCAACGACCATGAATTGAATCAAATGTTAATAAGTGAGCCATGGTAGGGGCGTCGCCAGCGGGATCGTTGATTTGGATAAATTCAACATCATTCCATTGCCAGGCTGCGCGTAATGCCAAACGTCCCATTCGACCAAAGCCGTTAATGCCTACTTTTATTGTCATATTTGTCTCTATATTCATTAGAATTCAGGATAATCAAACAGTGATATTTTCGCATTAATTTATTGTAATTTCATTAAGCATTTCATTAAGTTTTAGTTATTTAATTGCAATCTTCATGGTTATGTCTGACGTTCCGCACATAAAGCTGAGATTTAAAATCTGAGTTGATTTTCAGTAAAAAGGGCATCAGATTTTAAATAG
>JABSOJ010000550.1 GCA_013216005.1 Alteromonadaceae bacterium
AGTAACGCAAAGCTAGATAAGCAGCAAATATTGGCTGCTGCATATGGGGGACAACAGCATTATGGAACATAGCCAAATAATAAGATAACTGAACATCGATTGAACATGATGATTAACGCCTATGCCCCATAAAGGGAGAAAAATATTTTGATAAAATGTTGGTGAACTAAGCTCATTCAACTGCGTTTACTTCTACTTATAATTTGTTTTACAAAACATTAAGCACCCGTATAAATAGATGCTCCTAAAACTTTCATAATCTCGCGCCAGCGGTTTTAACTCTCTCAAGCGGCTTTAATTCAGACAGATTTTCAATAGCCTTGGCCACTTTATAATATTAATTTTACAAATACCTGTATCGCTTGACAAAAAAGCAACTTATATTCTTTGCACCTACTATCAAATGGTAGCTCAGGGATCAGTGGCTTTTGTTGGTTTAGAAGCAACAGTGACTCTACCTTTTAGGTTGTTTTTTATGCTCCAAATAATAACTATTGATCGCTGTTTCAAATGAAGCAAGATCAATTAATTCCTAATGGCTGATCTCTATTTTATTTTTAAAAAATCATGCAGAACCAATAATCACAATCCCTGCAAGAACTGTAAGCAATCCTGCATAAAATGTCCTAAATTTCACAATACGAACCATCGCTAATAACCTAATTAGAATGCAGAATTTACCGTTATAATGCTAGTTCAATTGATATAGGACAATGATCACTTATGCTGTTAGCAAGCTTTCGTGTATATTTCTGATCAAAGACAAGTTGATTAAATGAGTTTTCAATATAGCGTTTTTTAGCTTTTGGACCTAAGACTATATGATCAATGTAATCTTTGTAATATCCACCCCAGCAATCAGAATTTCTGGTTAATGTTGGTGTCCATAAATCTTCATTGTGTTCATCATCTATTGCTTGCCATAAACCAGAGTTTTCGGAATAATTGAGTGCTATATCTTGTGAAAACCGTCGATTGAAGTCGCCTAAAATAATATAAGGGGTACCTTCCGCTGCTCGTAGATCAACCCATTTTTCTAATGGCTTAAGTTGTTTTGAAAGTTTTACACACGCTTTTTTTTCTTTCTTTTCACGTTTTGATGCATTCTTCATTGAATCTACGCTTACACTATCAAGTTTTCTCTCAAAACAGCCACTTTTTAGATGAACGGCAAGTAATCTAATTTCCTTGCTGCCTTTGGTTAACTTTATGTCCATACCATAGCGAACTCTACCAACATCAAGCGCTTTGTACTCACTGGCTTTAACACTATAACCCATTGATTTTCTGACAGCTACACCAACACGTTGGACCCAATCTTTTGTCGAAAAGTAATAATCATAATCATCACCAAATACTTGCCGGGCGTATTCAGCATTTTCAACTTCCTGCAACGCGATGATATCGGCATTTAATTTTTTCGCGTATCTAGCAAGTTCACGATAATCACTTTCTACACGTGTATTATATTGATGAGAACCTAACCAGGCGATATTCCATGAGGCTACTTTTAATGTTTCAGCTTGCAAGGGGATAGGTAACGTAAACAGCACTAATAAGATGATTGTTTTTTTCACGGATAATCGACTTAGATAAATTGAGTTGAACATCACAATAACCAATATATAAATGAAATTCAATTTGCCAATAAATAAAACGAACAGATTGCCTAAAAGTACTATTGATATTGGGTGGGCTGAACTTATGCTTTGAGATTTATATCCTTATCAAATCTCACACCAATTGACGTCTCAGCAACAATCTGGAGCAATAAATGAGTTGATAATATATATCGAGGAGCTTTTATAAATAAGGCCATGCGTTGAAAAAATTGAAACAGTATATTACGTTGTCACTAGCACTACTTTGTTATACTTCTTTTACGCGTGCAGGCACTTTTTCCATTGCTCGTTGATAAATTTGCAATTTCCACAATGTATCTCAATGCTATTGAATCGTAAAAGAAGTTTTTTAAAAGAGTGCCAAACTATACTATTCAACTCATTAGATTGGCACGAAAGACTGAAACCATTAGTTTCTTTTTTACAATGTCTGAAGAACAACCCTTGAGTGCTTTTAGAGATTAAGCGTTTCTCTTGAAGATACCAACCATCATAGGATTGAACCGGAACACAAGCAACGTCCTTCAATTCCCCAGTGTAATAACGCCAACCTAAATCATGGCCAAATTCATTTAACCATAAAAGCCAGTCATTTGGATTGGGAAGTTCTTCAGAGCCTACTGTAACAAATATTTCGGTATCACTTAACCAAGGCTTGACAGTGTCAACTACCTCTTCACTCTCAGAAACGATAATACGCTCACATTCAACGTTTATTATTTGAGGGATATCAATTGAGAATTTGATAGGGTTACCATCATCATTAAGTTCAAAACCATCCATACAATGATCAGCCGACCAATGCTCTTCAGAAGATTTTGAATAACCTTTTATGCCTTCGGCCTTGATTGAAAAAACTCTTAATCTGCGCTCAGTATACGCTTCGTATGAGCCTTCAATTTGATAGGCAAGTTTCAGTAATAACGAATTGCTATTCTCATGTCGACTAAATTCAAGACAATATCCATGTTCGAACCAATGATTTTCATCGAGCCATATTGAAAAATCTGTGGTATGACTGAATGTTTTGTTCAAGATGATACTAGGTCCCTACAGTTAACATTTGTTAACTTGTGCTTTAAAAGTATAGTAGCTTATTATGGCCGAAATTTGGGTTCTGTCGCATCTTGAAGGCAGTACGTTTATTAAATCAAAATTTTGCTAATATTAAGCATAAGACTTATTTACA
>JABSOJ010000551.1 GCA_013216005.1 Alteromonadaceae bacterium
TCATATTTCTAATAACTTGGAAGCCATGTTGCCTTGGAATGTAAAATTGAGATAGGTGCATTTGGCCGGACATTTACCTTTGTTCGCATATTTTTCATCGGTGATGATGTATTAAACTGGATCATCCGACCAAACGTCCACTTTTCATACCAAGAAATTTCATACAAACTTTGATTATCAAGATTTTCAATTAAAGCTAAAATTTCAAATAATGTTGCTTCAAACTCAGAGAGTAATTTTCCGTAGGAACAACCTTGATAATGACAATGAAACCTCTGGGCAAGAGCGCCTAATTCATTCCACTTAAAGCCAGTTTCAGGAAAATTTACTGGCTCACCTTTTATTTTTAGATCATGCCATTTAAGAATTAATTTCCCCCAGCCAAGAAGATAAGCAAGGGTGTCACACCAGCAATTCTCGGTGAAATTTATTTATATTAAATATCAATTAGTTACAGTGGTATTTTAGATGCGCTTTCGCACTATTATTTATTGTAGTTTCTTACATGATATTGATTTTATTAATTAAGTTATCGCGAAAACTTGTCATTAGCCGAGAATGGCTGGTGTCACACACACTAACTGTCGTTCCTTTGATATTGCCTTCAACACCTTTTTCACGCGTTAATTCTTCAGGGATAGTTTCGTAATCGGTGTAAAGCTTGCCGTACGCTAGCCGAATAGCACACAGTAGCTCTTCTTTATTTTTTGGAATTGACGACAATACTGACTCCGATCAAATAATCATTTACTAATGCAAAATTATTGAAATAAAAAGCACATCTCAGTGGTTAAATTCATGCAACGTTGAGAAACCTGCTCTCCAAGTCATCCAGTGACCAACGTTTTTCTGATTTCTCTAAACGAGCTAATGCGATGTAAATATCTGCCATATCATCTAAATATTTCACAATGGCTTCTTCGCAGAAACGGTCCTTGTTCCTCCTGTTGCCTCAGCCAGCTACATTATACAATTTACAACTAAAGCCCAAGCCTAAGCCCTTCATAAGCAATATTAAATCCCTTAGATTTCACCCATAAACTCTCCTCACTGATTAAGTTCAGCAAAGGGTTAGTATGATTAAAATGGATAAACCATACTTTATTACGCTCTTGCTCAGATAACTTTTCCAGCACTGTCATTGTTTCAGTTACGAACGGATGCGGAACCTTTGACATGTCCCGGCCGGGCAATTCTCCGTCTGCAAAAAAAGTCGCATCAATTAAAGCGTAATCTACTGTCTTTATTACCGTGGCGAGGTCTGTGCTCCATTGTGACCATTTGTTTATATCAGGAATAAAGAGTGCAGATTTATTTGGTCCGGTTATGCGATAACCAACCGTTTCTGAATATTCATCTCGATGAGGAACCAAAAATGGTGTTACTTCAAGCGTTCCTATACTTTGGGGATGATTATTTTTCAGTGGTTTCAAGCTAATGTTTTTGTAGGTAACCAACTGCTGCCAAGGTCCATTGTTTCTCAGAAAGTCATTCATTCTCGGCATACCATAAACTGGCGTATTTACTGTGCCCATCACCTCATGTCCCAGAAACATTAACCCTGTATAATGGCCAATATGAGCATGAGTTAAAAATATGCCCGCGAACTCATAGTCTTTGGTGGGTGCCTCTTGCTCAAGTTTGAATAACTGTTCTGGAAAGTCGGGTGTCGCTTCAAACATATATTTTTTGCCCATTGAGGGATCAATTAACCCCAGTGAAGCAGCTCCGCGTTTTAAGCTAAGGTCATTCCAACCTCGCATGCAGTGTTTTTTATAACAACCAGCCTGAGGATAACCAGCGTCTTGAGCAACGCCAAGAATGTAGATGTAAGGACTTTTTGTTTTAGGAGTTGTTTCAGTACTTGTTTTTTCAACATTGCTATTTTCAGCCAAGACAGAAAAACAACCCACAACAACAAGAATTACACCTACAGCACAGGTCAAAAAGCCGTTAATAAAATTTAATCTCATAAATGTCCTCCGTTTCAGAATTATCCTGAAGTAATCATATAAAAAATATTTTTTAGATCTCTAAAGTAATTGAAGAGCTAAAAAATCTTTGCTATCAGGTCTTATTTTTTGCACTCAATTCAAAATGAAAGACCTGATCCTAATGATTTATTTTTGCTGAAAGAAAAACGCATGAATAGATCAAAATCGAATATGATCAGATACTTATTTGTGTATATCATTAATGCTATACGTAAGAATAACTGGTTCATAATATAATTTTAATCTGACCCAATTATTCACCACATTAGGATTATCAAGCGAATATTAAACTATTTACCAATTATTATCTCCTAGGTCAACAGAACTAATATAATTTAATTATTGATTGTGACGTTTTTAGTTAATACCTAATAAAATCATATATTAAATTTAACCTAACCAAAAATATTCAATAATGGAAAACTAATTCGCCGGACTCATTAAAAAATAATTAAATATTATTATGAAGTAAGCTGTGGCAGATTCAACTCTGAAGTGCATAACCACTAAGCAGCTAGGAAGTGTAATATATTGAGTCTATGACACGCTGGGATACCAATGTCAACGAGTTGTGTAAAGAACTCGGGATATCAAGGCAGATATTGTATCAATACGTTAATGGGGTCTAAGGTGCAACGGAACAGAAAACCTAGTTAAGGATTATAACTCTCATCCGAAGACTCCCGTAAAGGTCTTAGTTTCCCCTCTGTAACATCATCTGGCATAGTAAACACATATCTACCTAGTGCCCGAACGAAAAGTCAATAGCCATTGCTACACATGGGCTGTAGCGATTAATTCAAAACGAAGATTTA
>JABSOJ010000552.1 GCA_013216005.1 Alteromonadaceae bacterium
GAACCATGCATAAATATGACATGCATTGGCGGTGTACTCAGACAAATTTATTGTTTTTGTTTGAGTACATCGCTTGATATTTTCAATTTTTTTCACATAAAATTTACTTACACAACGTAATAGATTTGGTATGACGGATGGTACTGACACCGGAAGCTTATATAACAAGCAATTTTCCGGTTTAAGTATGGACTTCTAATAGTGAACCCCTTAATATTGCCCCTCAGGAGCATGGGGTTTAATATTTAAACTCTCCAGTCAGAAAGCCTTGCTGTTTAAGATGATAAAATTATTAATAATATTGGTATTCAGGGAACAAATTACGAAATAAGATGACTAAAAAAACTGATAAATATTGAAAATGGAACAATTAATGAGAGCGAAGAAGTAATGGGTGTAAAAGAAACAATGACAGAAGAACAAGTGATAACAGAAAAACAGAAGGGGTCTAAAAATCTTTTTTGTCTGACGGTGAATAAATTTACGTTAATAATGGCGGCGTATTATACGCTGGTCTTTAATTATACTTTTATATCAGCTTTCGAAAAAGCAATTATGGCGCTCGAACCCTTTAGTATTGGTTTTGCTATATCAGTGCCATTCTTTTTGTTTTTTGTTTTGTCACTTATCTTTTCTTTATTTACCGTTAAATACATCACCAAACCTTTTTTTATCATAGTTACAATTATATCATCGACGGTTTTTTATGCTTCGCTTATGTATGGCATCATCTTTGACCATACCATGATCCAGAATTTCTATGAAACCGATAATAGTGAAGCCTTAACTTATGTTAATTTTGCTGCTGTAATGTTCGTTACATTAACCGGGCTTGTACCTGCTTATGCAATATATAAAGTAAAAATTAAGTATCAGCCCACTTTACAGACATTAAAAAGTAAAGGTCTTTTTATGTTGACGATGCTTGCGGGTATTTTGATTATAGCCTTTAGCTATTATCAAAATTATGCTTCTGTATTGCGTAATCATAGTCAATTAAAGCGCACAATAGTGCCGACTTACTATTTAGGCAGCAGTGTTAAATTTTTCAAAAAAGAGTTTTTCACCGCGCCAATTGAATATCAAGTCTTAGGGACAGATGCCAAGGTAATGAAACCTGAAGCAAATGGTAAACCTAATTTAGTCGTAGTTGTGGTTGGTGAAACCGCACGGGCAATGAATTACAGTCATAATGGCTATCAAAGAAATACCAATGCCTACACACAAAATCAGGGTGTTGTATCATTCCAGAAGGTAAGTTCTTGTGGTACTGCAACTGCAGTATCTTTACCTTGTATGTTTTCTGATATGTCCCGTGATGATTACGACAGTCATGTTGTGAAACATCGAGATAATGTGCTTGATGTCATAAAAAAATCAGGCATTGAAGTTTCATGGATTGATAACAATTCAGGCTGTAAAGGAATATGTAGCCGGGTAGATAATTTTAAGATCCCAACTGATTCAGCGCATGAATTATGTGATGGTGATTATTGTTTTGACGAACGTTTGTTATCTGAATTAGAGCAAAAAATAGGGCAATCTGCGCAAAACGATAAATTGATTGTTTTGCACCTTATTGGTAGTCATGGTCCGACATATTACCGTCGATATCCGCAAGAGCATAAAAAGTTTGTACCTGATTGCCCTCGTAGTGATATTCAAAACTGTAGTGATGAAGCATTAATTAATACCTATGATAATACTATCGCCTATACTGATTACGTATTGTCTAAAATTATTGAACAACTTAAGATTAAAGAAAATGAGTTTACGACTTCAATGTTGTATATATCAGATCATGGTGAATCTCTAGGAGAGAATGGCCTTTATTTGCATGGCCTGCCTTATAGTATAGCTCCTGATCATCAAACCAAAGTACCATTATTATTATGGCTACCAGATGAGTTTTCAGTGAGTAATAAGATTGATAAGCAGTGTATAATCAATAATGCTAAGGTCAATGAATACTCGCATGATAATTTGTATCATAGCCTGATCAGTATGATGAATGTACAAACAAACGATTATGATCAAGATTTGGACATATTTGCCGATTGTCGGTTAAAGCCCTCTATTGGTAAGTAATACTTATTTGAGATAACTAAACTTTAAAGATCTTCGATAAAACGGAGATCTCATTAAGAGAGTAAACTATGGCAGAAGTAAATAAGCCAAATGGTTCAGGCATAGGTCGGATTTTCAAAGCATCGTATTGCTCATACTTGGGTTTTAGAGCTGCATTTAAAGAAGAGTCTGCATTTCGTCAGGAATTAATGCTGGTTTTGTTGATGTTACCAGGTTCCTTTTATCTGGCGGATTCTGTAACCCACTGGTCAATATTAGTAAGTGCTTTATTATTAGTATTGATTGTTGAATTGCTTAATTCTGCCATTGAAGCACTGACCGACAGGGTTGGTACCGAGTACCATGTACTATCTGGCAGAGCGAAAGATATGGGATCTGCTGCTGTGACTTTGTCATTGCTTATCGTAGGCTGCGTTTGGGGAGCGGCACTGTTTAATAAGTTTGGTGTCTGATCTTTAAAAACAACTCTGTAAGTGGAGCCTGATGGGTTTGTTTCTAACATCATCAGGCTTTAGGCATAAGATCTAAAGTTATTAATATTTAAAGCTATAAATGTTTAACCCTATTAATAAATAATCATTATTTACGCGTGATTAATACCAATCCCACTAATTAAGTGATTTAATGGGTTTGGTAGAAAATTTTGGCACCAATCAAACCGGGTAACACTTCATATTTGTTTATTATCATGTTTAAGTTGATACAGTCCATAGCCTGT
>JABSOJ010000553.1 GCA_013216005.1 Alteromonadaceae bacterium
TTGAGAATAATCTTAAAGTTTAAATTATATTCACTGTTAATTTACAAAACTGTTTAATTTAGACCCGTTTGCCCTGATATTGCAGACACACATAAGCCAGAAATAATCACCACTCCTAAAGGTTGCCATAAAGCACCACCAAACAATGTTAATGGTAGTAATCCTCCCATTGTTGTCAACGTGGTCAGTAAAATTGGTGTAAACCGACTTGCACTGGCATTAAGTATCGCTTGTAACTTATCTTGTTTATCTTTTAAATTTCGATTAGTGGTATCAATTAATATAATGGCGTTATTCACTACAATACCAAACAGGCTAATTAACCCGATGAATGCCATGATCGAAAATGATAACCCCGTCAAGTATAATCCAATAATCGAACCAGCCATGGCGACAGGAATAGAGCTAAAAATAATAAGCGGCTGTAAAAAAGATTTAAATTGTAGGATCAATATTGCAAAAATACCAATAGCGGTAATGATCATAATTTGAGATAAACCCGCAAAAGATTCTTGTCTAGATTCTTCTTCATCACCAAGTGTATAATACATCCCCTGAGGTAAATTGTATTGGTTCAAATATTCAACTAACGCTGTTGTTAATGTATTTGCAGAATAACCTGTTTCATAATCAGCTGAAACTTTAGCCATGCGTAATTTTTGATAATGAAAAAAGTCTGAACGCCCTTTTTGCAACTTCACTTCAACGATTTGGCTAAGAGGTATAGATTCACCTTTCGTGTTAGTAATACTGATATCAGATAACCCATTTATGTCAGGGTTATCCCGACGAACAACAATAGGATAGTCTTCTCCATTTTCATCGTTAAATCTACCGACATAGGTGCCAGATATAATAGTTTGCAACGTGTGGTCCAGGGCATTGATATTTATACTTGCTAAACCTGCTTTCTCATAATCAATGTCCAATGAAATTTCGGTATTGGCAATGCCGATAGGATTATTTATATTAACTATCCCTTTAATTGAAGACATTTTGGTCGCTAAATCATTAGCAACTTTTTCCAAATCTTTCAAAGATTCACTCATCAAACGAATTGTTATTGGCTGATCTGTCACTGGTCCTTGAGTAAACTCTTTAACAGTGATTTTTGCTTGATTCCAACTAGAGAATTCAGTCCTTAATTTATTGACTAACTGAGTTACTTTTGGTTCATCATATTCTTTTAACACCAATAAAATCTGACCAAATTTCACCACGCCTCTTTTTGGAATTTCATTGTAATAAATGAGAGGATTGGAATTGCCTACATTCAAAGCAATTTGTGAAACCAAAGGCGATTTTTCAATCACCAAAGACATTTCTTCCATCACGTTATTGGTATATTCAAAAGAAGTATTAGCTGGTGATTCAATATCAAGCAAGATCATGGGTTTTTCTGCTTTGGGAAATAAACTAACCCCAACCTCAACAAAGAGGGAAAGCATTGCGATGAGACAAACAACAGCAAACGTAACAACCCGCCATCGCGCCACTATTAATTTTTCTAAAAAATTAATATAAGCTTTTTCAGCAAATAAATTTAAATAATGTTGAAGTGGCTTTATTCGAGGCGGTTTATGTGAAAAAAACTTACTTGCTAATAAGGGTGTAAATGTCAATGCGATAATTAACGATGCAAAAAGTACAAATACAACAGTCACGGGCATTGAACGAATAAAATCCCCTGTATCGCTGCCCATCATTAATAGAGGTAAAAATGCCACCATAGTGGTAATCGTGCCACTGGTGATAGCCCAACCAACACGAGCAGTTCCAACAAATGACGCTTCTGCCATATTAGAGAAGTTAGCTTTTTCTCTATGGATACTTTCTGTTACCACAATTGCGTTGTCTACTAATAAACCCAAAGCGATAATCAAACCCACAATCGACATTTGTTGCAAACCAAACCCTGAGAAATCTAACCAACCAATAGCAATAAGGAAAGATAAAGGTATTACCGTAATAACGACAAAAGCCTCTCTAAAACCGAGAAAGATCAGTGACATCACACCAACTATAATCAATCCTTACCATAAATTTTCAAAAAATCCATTAACTCTGATTTTAACAGTATCAGATTGTTGAAATATAGTGTCTACTTTTACGTTAGAAGGTAATGACTGTTTAAATTTTGCAATTTCATCATTGAGTTTTTCGGTTAAATCAAAAATATTCGTATTTCCCCTTTGCTGAACAGTCAGGAAAATAACAGGTCTTTTATTAAATAAGGCAAGATAACTAGGTTCACGGCTGGAAAAACCAATACTAGCAACATCTTTTAACCGTAAAACAAGGCTATCATTAGACAATACAACCGTATTCTCTAATTCTTCCATATATCGAATATTACCACTTGCTTTAACATTAAATCGCCTAGTATTTGCATTCACAAAACCAGGGGTAATGTTAACAGCTCGCCCCTGTAAAATTCGATTAACATCAATGACTGATATACCATAATGCTTTAACAAAGCTAAATTCAAATCTACTGCAACAATTTGCTGCGGGTATCCCCAAATTTCTGCTTTTCTAACACCTTGAATTGTTTCTAACCTTTTTTCTAACTGTTTTGCATGAAACTCCATTACTTTATAATCTGTCGACTCAGCCCATAAAGCCAATTGAATAATTGCAACCCCTTTTGGCGTTCCCTTTATAATAAGTAAGTCTTGTATTCCGCTTGGCATTTTCGGTTTAACGCTAGATACAGCTTGTTTTATTTTGGCTCTGTTGTAGCTAATTGTTGTCTATACTTATAAATGAACGTAACTTATTGAGGTGCAAGACAATGAG
>JABSOJ010000554.1 GCA_013216005.1 Alteromonadaceae bacterium
TTATTTTATTTCAGTAACTTATTGATCATAAAAAGATCTTTTTTCTATTTCGTCGAACGAAAGGATCTACACCCATCTAGAATTAATTAGCTACGTCGCAGTTAATTGATTTTCTACAGCGTAGGGTGGGTTAGCCAACGGCGTAACCCACCATTTAGTTACTAGCATGAACAACGATTTAATCACACAGTAATAAACGTCGATTCAAGGCAACGTACCTAATAGTGAGTTAGACCATTTGAATATGGTCATTTAATTATTGCACGTGGTATAGCTATTGGTTTAACAAGACGTCGGTTTAACAAAGCATTGGTTAATAACAATTCAAAGTTAAGCGGCAAGTGATGCCTATCAAACTATTTCTTTGGTAAGACAACATAATCAAATAAGTAACAAGGAACTTATCAATTGGAGAAAAATTATAGGCATGCGTAATGGCTTGGTTCATGACTATTGACTATCGATAATTGAATATTGACTAATGACTAATCATAATTGAATATCGATATAGTGATAGAAGAAGCAGTGGCCATTAACCAGCATTACTTATCACTTGTCCAATTCAGTAAAAACGCAATTGACTATTTACAGAACAGCACACAACAGAATAAATAGACTTTATTTTAAAATTGCATTAAGCAAACTCAGCTAATAAGCGAAATGACCTAACTTATCAATAGAAGGCTTATCAATAGCAGGCTTTTTAATTGCGCCTATTGGCATAAGTTCAAATTATAGGCTAATACTAGTTATGGTAACTTGTAAAATTTACCGTGAGGTAACGCATAAGTTATTACTTTAACCTCGGGTACGATATTCAGTACCTTACATAGTTCTTTACATGCAATTTACTTTTTTATAGAAACATGAAATTAAATTGCCTAAATGGATTTTTGACCGTCTGGTTCAACTTAAACGCTACAGTTGGTTGTTTATTGTTCAACTTGCTGGTTATTGGTAAGTATTCTGAAAAATAAGTAAAAATTTATTCATTTTGTTAAAATCTGTAATTAGTTATTGAATGTAATTCAAGAGTAAGGTTAAATAGTCACTGCTCGCGAAGTGTAGTGCTAGTGCTTTATCGATAACTTGTTAGTATCCTTATAAATATCAATAAGTTTAATGAAAGTTATTTGTAAGGGTAACTGATAAGATAAAGTTAGCGATGTAATTACAAAAGATAACAACTTAAAGCGGTATTTAAGTTATTATCAAACAGCAATATTATATTGGAGTCTTAATTATCGTAATTTGTAACTTATATATAAGAAATTACTACTTTTTGTATTGATTATTAAAATGCATAACGTTATTATTGCGGCGGGATGAAAAATTTTTTGCGCGTGTCTGTTCATATTTAAGTCTAAACCTTAATGTTTAGATGCACATATGAGCAATTTTGGCGTTGTAAGGAACATTCCAGGTTTTGACTACGTATATATAGAGTGTTTCACGGTAAATATTATTTATCTGTCAAAACATTATAATGCTGTAAACCGAAAACATGAATCGACCAAGGCTTACAGCTCAAGGTCGAAAATATAAAATATTTTTAATGTAATATTTAAGTGATAGGAACACTAATAATGGTTAATAACAATCAAAAATTTAGAAAATCGAAAATAGCTCTAGCAGTTGTTTTAACTATGGGTTTAAGTGCCTGTGGTGTTGACGGTGATGAAGGTAGCGTATCTAACTCACAGTCACAAACTCAAACTGATGCAACACAAAACTCAGTTGGTAATCAAGAATTAACAGGTACTGTAACAGGTGCTGTTTTCGATACTAACGGTAACCCAATCGCTGGCGCAGCTGTTTATCTTGGTAAGCAAGAAACAGTAACTGGTGCTGGTGGTATTTACGTTTTTAATAAAGTACCAGTTGTAAACGTTGTTGGTGTAAATAGTGAAACTGTTTACGATGCTGACACAGCAATAGCAGATTACGATTTAACAGGTAAAATGGCTGTAACTATCGTAGTTGACGGTTACTTAGGTGGTACAGTATTTGTTTCACCTCAAGCACAAGTAAATAATACTGGTGAAGATTCTGATACTACTGTTCAAACATTTGTTGACGGTTTTACAGCAGAAGCAGGTACTGCCGTACTTCCAGCTCTAACGGCTAAAGTTTATGGTTATTTGACTGATTGTTCAACTGATACTGACCTAGATGGCACAGGTGAAGAGCCGGCTGTTGGCGTAACCGTTGCGTTTGACGTAACTCGTTTGTCTGAAACAGGAACTAACGGTTCTGATTTTATACTTGCAGTTAATAGTTTCTTTAGTGTTGCTACTAATGAAAATGGTATGTTTGAAGCAATGTTACCAGCTGACACCTCTGGTGGCATGTTACTTGAAGGTTGGTATCTAACTACAGTTGAAGCAACGAATTCTGCGTTAGCAAATTTTAATACAGAACATGAAGCAGTTAGTAATTACGTAGGAACTTTTGAAGTTTGTAAAGTCGCTCCAAATGGCGGAGAAGGTACGATTGCAAACGCAGCACCTATGTTCAGCTCTATCGACGGTACTGTTGGTACAGTTGAAGCTTCTTTTAAAGATGAGCAAGACCAAGGCGCAGCTGCAGGAGTTGCAGAAGTTGTAGCAGTTGCAGCAGTTGCAGCTACTACAGGTACGCCAGCTATTCCAGCTATTCCAGGTACGCCAGCTATTCCAGCTGTTTTAGCTTCTATGGCAACTTATGCATTATTAGCTGACGGTATTGTTAATGACATCGTTATTCACTTTAGTGAAGCATTACCTAATATGACTGCGGATGATTTCCGTGTTTA
>JABSOJ010000555.1 GCA_013216005.1 Alteromonadaceae bacterium
TAACAAAATATTCGTTTTGCAATATTGCTTGAATACCCCGTAAAATAAGGCTTTCAGGATTTCCGTTCAGACACTAATTAGTATTAAGCTGTGAACAAACAAGGAATGCTTTATGATGAATATCGTCAAACGTGTTTTTCAATGTACTTCTGCCTTTATGGTGTTAGGTGTACTGATGATACCAACCCGTTCATTAGCGGAAACTTCAGCGCAAAAGGGTGTAGAAATCACGCCGTTTTTTGGAAAAATGTTCAGCTCAAAACTTGATGGTGTTGATGGTAATGAATTATCTGTTGATGCTGATCCAAATTTTGGTATTGCCTTTGCGTGGCAAGATAACCAAAATGGTCAGGGTCAAGTCCTGCTAAATTATGTTCGCCATAATTTTGAAAGCGACGTTACTAACCAACAACATTCCTTTGATGTAATTTACGCACACTTTAATGGTATAGCTCAATATCGCCAACATAATTACGTTACTACAGTATCTTTGGGGTTAGGTGGCGCTTACTTTAAAACAGATGAAAGTGAAACATTCTCTCCTTCAGTTACTATAGCGTTAGGTACTAGATATGAATTTTCAGCTAACTTATCTCTTATAACTGAAATTCGGACTTATGCCAGTTTGATCGATAATAACGATGATTCTTTTTGTAAAAATGAAGTATGCTCAGCTCAATTTCAAGATGCAACATGGGTTGAAACATCATTAAGTCTTGGTATTGCTTATAAATTTTAATAGACCAATTACACTGAGTTATATTTAAAGCAAAGTACGTTTATTTCCCAGAAAATACACTTTAATCCAGTATGTTAAAACTTAAAAAGCCTCAAAAACGAGGCGTTTAACACTACCAAAATTTACCCTGTAATTAACCAACTAGCCAGCATTTAAATTCGATTGAGCAATCATAGTCGTAATATCATCAACCAAACTGTTCTTTGGACGTTCAATTATTCGTCCTATCTCCTGACCCGTCAAATAAACAATAAATGTTGGGGTGTATTTGATACCAACTTTTTTAGCACGCCCCTGAGGATCATTTTTATCATAACCCAAGGCTATTAAGTTCATATTTACATGCTTAAAGTTTTGCAATGCTTTTAATAAACGAGGAACTTCCCGTTCGCTGTCATGACACCAAGTGCCAAAATACACATCAATTTTTAGATTACCAGGCCATTGTTCAATTTGGCTAGTGTGAGCTGCACTTAATTCAAAGCGTTTATAGTTATCTGAAAATAACTCGTATTGTTCAAGTAATTGGCTTTTCTGAATTTCCCCAACGACTAATTGTTCAACATTATCATTACTGTCTGCACAAGCGAACAGGGTAATTGACAGCAATAACCCTATCAGGGAAAAAACATATTTTTTCATTTTAATCAGGCTCATTATTGTAAAGTTTCCACATTTCCACCTAATCACCTTTCAACAGGAACGGTAGAAAGATAATTGTTAATAATGACAATTAAAACATAAAATATGTCTTCTGGTAATAGGTCAAATTGTTACTAATCTTTTTTAAGCTCGGTAGCCTTTATCAACATTGCTTTACTTTCCTGTAAAAATACACCTGCATATTCACCAAACCAATCAGATACTTGACCGAACATAGCGACAAAAGCGTCTTTATCTCCTGACTCTACATCCTCAAGTAACTCTAAAAATCGATATGCAAAGCGTTTCATCATTTTAATGTTATCTAAATTAGAAAATATTATATCTGAGTACAAAATAGGATCCTGCGCAAATAACCGACCAACCATAATTAATTCCAATCGGTATATCGGTGAGCTCATTTCAACCAGCTGCGAAATATCAGCCCCTTCAGTCATAAGGTGATAACCGTAAGCAATTGTTGAAAAATGTCGCATTACTTGTACCATTGACATGGCTTGATCATGCTCCTGAGCTGATACAGGATAGATCTTTGCTCCCCAAACTTGAAACTGCTCTAACAGCCAGAGGTATTCTTTCGGCATCCGGCCATCACAAGTAATAATAGTTTGTTTGATCAATCCGGTTACATCAGGACCAAACATTGGATGCAAGCCAACAACAGGGCCTGAATGCACCTTTAACATTTCAACCAGTGGCGTTTCTTTAACACTGGTAAAATCTGCTAAAATACATGAATCAGGTAATTGGTTCAGTTTTTGAATTACCTGCGAAGTAAAGCGAATAGGTACAGCGACAATGACGAGTCCTGCCCCCGCTAAAATAGCTTCACTGTCTGGCCAATCGTCTTGTTCTAATATTGCTACTGAATAGTCAGAGCGGGTAAATAAATCAACAAATAATTTACCCAATTGCCCTTTACCGCCAATAATAACAACTTTTTCGCATTCAGGATTAACACAACGATAACCACTTGCATCCTGACTTACGTATGAGTCGCGCATTAAACGGCGTAATACATCTTCAATGAGATCTGCTGAAAGACCAGCTTCCATTGCTTGTTTACGCCGCTTTATGATCAAGCTAGCTTCTCGCTCAGGTGCATAAATAGGCATGCCTACTTTGCTTTTTAATTCGCCAACCTTTGTAGTCACTCCTCTGCGTTTTGCCAATAAAGAGACTAATTGACTATCGATTTCATCAATTTCATCACGAAGTTCTTTTAATTCAAAATCAATTTCAGACATAACATTCCTAACGAATCAAGTTAAACCCTAACCCTAATAACCCTAACCCTAAAATTATGGCTATGTTCCATAATGCTGTTGTCCCCCATATGCAGCAGCCAATATTTGCTGCTTATCTAGCTTTGCGTTACT
>JABSOJ010000556.1 GCA_013216005.1 Alteromonadaceae bacterium
TAATAAAAAACGGTCATCCTAAAAGGTAAAATAGTTGTTTTAAATCAAGTGTAAAGGGCTTAACCTAGTGCCATTCAGCCTAGAGATACTTTTACCTTCCAAAAAGAATGCAAATGGTTTAGCTGTTTTAAAACTTCCTGGTGGTGGTTACAACGGTGTTTCTTACGATTGGGAAGGAACAGATTATGCAAAATGGTTTAACAGCCAAGGCATTGCCGCTTTTGTACTAAAATACCGTATGCCACAAGCTCAATCAGTATTAACATCATATAAAGCACCTATTCAAGATGCGCAAAGAGCGATGCGTTACATTCGTTTTCATGCCGATAAATTCAATATAAACAAAAATAAAGTTGGTGTAATTGGTTCTTCGGCTGGTGGTCATTTAGCATCAACATTAGGAATACATCACAAAATATATTACCTAGCAAAAGATGCCATTGATAATGAAAAGATCATGCCAAATTTTATGATGCTCATTTATCCGGTCATTAGCATGAAAGAAGGAATTACCCACAAGGGTTCTCGTAACAATCTTTTGGGTAAAATGCCATCTGAACAATTAATCATTCAATTTTCCAATGAAAATAGGGTCACAAAAAACACTCCTACAACATTTATTATTCATTCCGGTAATGATAAAGCTGTGCCAGTTGAAAATTCACTTTTGATGTATCAAGCATTAGTGAAACATCAAGTAAAAGTCACCATGCATATTTACCCTGAAGGTGGTCATGGATATGGCTTAGGTATCAGTAATAAAGATGCTCCTAATTGGACTCACCTTGCTGAGTTATGGTTAGAGGCATTATAAATTTGCCACTTAATGTTTATGAATCGCCGAACAAATACGCTAAACGTACAAAAGTTATACTACTTATCTTAGCGAGAATTAATTACCGCTTACAATGGCTAGGGGGTTTATAGAGTATCGGGCACGTCAAATTGAAAAACTTATCTCTTGTCCAAAAAATAAGCTAACTTTTTATAACATAATTCTACTTGAATAAGCGTTTATCAAGTAACGTTTTCAGTTCTTTCAATGTATGTTCACTCACCGTCTTGATGATATTTATCCTTTCTAAAGGATCGCTAGCAGTATGGTATAACTCTTCAGCAACAACCTTATTTCCTTTTATCGCTAGCCAGCGCGTATAACGATATGACTCAGTTCTAATGGTATATCCCATATGCTTTATCGGTTTATTTCCTGGCCAAGGTCGACTAATTTGTGAAAAAGCACCTTCTTTGTGCTTGGAATTAGAGTCATTAAATACATGAGTAAAGCTTTGTCCGTCCAAGTTTTGAGGTGGGGGTAAATTAGCTAGTTTCGCAAGCGTTGGGTAAATATCTATGTATTCCATTATCGCACTTGAAACGAATGCCTTCTGACCTGGAATACGAAAGATCAAGGGCACCCGTGTATCAAGTTCGCGCACAGTAGCTTTTGTCCAATGATCATTTTCTCCTAAGTGATAACCATGATCAGACCAAAAAACGATAATGGTATTGTCATAAAGATCATTATCTTTTAAAGCTTGAATAACCTGCCCAACATTATCATCCATATAACTCGTTGCAGCATAATAACCATGGCGAAGTCTTTGTGATGTTTCTTGAGTGAATTGACCTTTTTTAGGTAAATCGAGAAGGCTTCTAATTTCCTTGAAATTAAACCAATTCAATTTTGATACATTATCTAGTTTTTCTGTTGATCCAAGTGCTTGTATATCATCTCGATCATACAGATCCCAGAATTTTTTTGGTGCATTATACGGCGCATGTGGTTTCATAAAGCCAACACCGAGAAAGAAAGGTTTTTTACTATTTTTCAGTCTTTTTATTGTTTGAATGGCATCTGTAGTGATTTTATCATCTACATATTTGTCACCGGTGTATTCCGATGATTCAGCGGCGATCCCTTTCTTATCCCCTTTTGTCATACTCGATTCAAGAACATAATCATCAAAGTGCGACTCTTGATCTAAACGCGCGGGTACCGTCCAAGATTTATCGTCACGAATATTGGCATAATTATGGTAAACCTTGCCTATAGACTCGGTATGATAACCATTGTTTTTGAAATATTGCGGTAAGGTTATTACATAAGGTGCTGTATTTCTGAAATGAGTATTAAGTTTAAAAACATTAATAGAGTCAGGATACATCCCTGTTAACATGGAAGCACGGGAGGCATTACAACTGGCAAATTGAACATATGCTTTATCAAAAACAACACCTTGTGCTGCTAAGGCATCAATATTAGGGGTAATAGCGGTTTTATCGCCATAAGCGCCAATATTCATTCTTAAATCATCAGCACCAATAAAAATGATATTATAATTTTTATTAAAATACGTTTCACTTGCCTGCGTTTCATTTGTCGTAAGTAGCAATAATAAAAACAACCAATATAAAAACCTCATCCTGTTTTCACCGCCTTGTATCGTTACATTACCACCAGAAGTCCAGTTTTTTAGCTCTGCTTGCCAAGCCATAATATTCCAATTTAGGCTATTCCCGTATCGAATAGCACCTCGAATATGCTTAACCGCTGCTGCAAGTTGTCTGCTTTTCATTTTAGTATGTACCATCGTTTGTAAGTATTAATATTGTGACTCTTTTAAAACTTCAGTGCCTGTTCTTTATTGGCTCTGTTGTAGATAATTGTTGTCCCTTCAAATGGAATTAAACTCAACCCTTATATCCTACATTCCGCACATTTAAGGTATTGATTTAAATGGACTTTAAAAGTCATAAAATGTAGCCATGTATTT
>JABSOJ010000557.1 GCA_013216005.1 Alteromonadaceae bacterium
TGACTATAAATTTTTCCTGTTACATCGTCTTTAATAAAAGAAGTACTATCAATTTCAATAGAATTTCCATTCATATCTATATGTTATTAATAAATATGCTTAAGGCTGACTGTGGGGTTTACCGCGATAGCGGTTTAGTCCAAGTCCGGTTCTGAGAGGGTTCGGCCAGAGTAATCTGGTCGTTCTACTCGACCAAAACCCCTCATAACAAGGGGGTTAGCCATGCTGCTCTAGGTCAAAGTCCTCCCTGGAATTATCTAGAAAATAGTTAGTCACTTCTGAAATCACATGAAACATCTGACTTAGACTAATTGTCTAGGTTATGTTTTGCTGTGGTAAGTATCTAAAAAGGCGCTATTTAAGAAAATTTGTAAAGTCACGCTACTGTCTCGTAAGCTCACTATACTTCAATTTCCTCTTTGCAACCACCACCACTTGTACACAGCGTTAGGTCAATAACTCTTCGATATTTCGGCAGCTCAATTTAAAAGCAACAAATCAGCAAATAGACTTCAATCTCGTGGCAGATGGAAACTGTTTATTTGCGAAACTGTGTGCCATAGTCGATGAAATACAGTGCATGGAACAACCATGCAAGATGCGACAGAGCAGTTCTTTAGCCCGACGAGCATATTACAGATTGAAATTATAAATACCCATCAAAGTCTCGGGTTAAATTTAGCCCTGGGGCAATATCATACTTTGTTTTGGCCGGATTTTCTGTGAAGAATTGATCGACAACGATATTCAATTCTTCATCATAAACCCTATAAAAGTTGTTACTTTCGCAATCAAGTTTACTTCGTGCTAACATCACGGCCGCAGGAGTAAGCTCAGTATTTGTACAAAGGATTAGCTTTCTGAGCCAAGATATTTCTTTCTTGCTCTTCTTTTTATGCCGCTGTTCTATTGGCTGCAGCTCAGTCATAAAGCTATCATATGCCCACACATCAGTTTTTGCTTTTTTTAAATTTTTCTTTCTCCCTATTATATGAAAATCTAGTTCCAAAATACCTTCAAAGCTAACCAAGTAGTCACAGTCTAAAGTTATTTCATCACTGCCCCATGTTATACCATCATGTTCGACACCTTTCTTATTAAAATCACTCTTCTCCAGTTGATATATCGATGGTAGATATATAAAGGCTTTCATGTGTTCATTTGCATAATTTTTGAAATTAGATTTAAGCTGGTTCATCGCTTCTACTTCTTCTTCGCTTGGGTTATCTTTATTTTTGTACCTTCTATATAGGGCGTCATATATAACAACAATGGCCATTTCGTTTTTTCTGTGCATATCACCGCTGTTTGCTTCCTTTATTTTTTGTGCTTGTATGCTATTCATCTCCCCGTCGAACATGCGCCGATATTGTTTGGTAAAACTCCCTTTAAAATCGTGATCATAGAAATCGCAATTGTTATATACCCACCCTAATTGTGATTCATTACCATTGTTAGTCGGCCAATAATCAATGATGTTACTGAGCAAACCCAAAGCATTTTGATATTCTCCATCCAAAAACTTGCTTTTCATTTGTTCAAATTTAGGATTGTTTTTTATTAAGCTATACAGTAAGTGCTCTTGTTTATGGCGCGGTAAAAATTTAAATATTTCTTCCATCGCGTAACTTGTAGCCACTTTTGCTCCACTTCTATGATCTTGTATACCAATATTTTCAGTACTAGCCTTTCTCCTTTTACTTCCTTTATTTTCATTACTATCATCGTGCCAACGTTTACTTAACATAATTACACTCCCTCTTGTTTATATAAAAATAATCACTTCAATAGTTGCTGTCCATTTTCGTGCCATTTAGACGTAAGGGATGATTTAAGGCTGTGTCGTATCTTGCATGATTGCTAGAAAATGAATTTGGGTGGGTTTTAGGTATAATGGATATTTAGGTTAACTATGCTACTCAATTTTCCTACTAAACAGTTTAGGAGTTAAATCGGAAATATAGCCTGAATGTTGCCAAATTGAATGATAGATAATTTGGTCGACTATAAAATTGGTATAATTAAGATAAAACTTGGCTTTAAAGTTTATAACAGAAGGAAATATTGAACAAATACTGTAATGCTTAATTGTACTTTTAATGGAATTAGCAATATCTGTGCAAGCTCCGCCCCATCAGTTCCATGTGGGATATTGATAAGAACAACGTGATACTTGTAATTTTTAGAACAAATTTAAGCCATTTGACTTAATCTCTAAAAATATTTATTAATGAACTTTTGTTCCTTACAATTAAGTATAGTTTAAATTTTATACGAGCTGAATTTCTTAAGAAATAAAAACATTTCTGTCTATTATAAAAATAAATATTACCTTCTAACCCATTCATTATTTGTATCACTTCAAAATTATTTTTGCGTTCAGGAGAGCATAAAAATGGGTTCTGTCGCATTTTGAAGACCGTAATTTTAAAAAATCAAAATATATTGCTAATATTAAGTATTCTACTAATTTAGTGATAGGAGTACTAATATGGGTCTCAGTTTCGCCAATAAACAGTTTCCATCCGCCACTATATTGATGTCCATCCGTTGGTATCTGGCCTACAAATTGAGCTACCGAGATATCGAAGAATTACTGGCCGAACGTGGGGCTCAAGTAGATCACGCGACTATAAACCGTTGGGTTTGTGAGTACGCACCACAGTTAGAAGCCGTTTTTCGTTGCCGTAAACACATAGTTTCTGGCTCGTGGCGGATGGACGAAACCTATATTAACTGACATTCCGCACCTAATAAAATATATTTATATTTTATAC
>JABSOJ010000054.1 GCA_013216005.1 Alteromonadaceae bacterium
TGTAGGATCTTATCTAATGTTTTCTGAAGTAAATGAATTTGGTCTTCATGACTCAATGAAAAATCTAAACAGCTTGTAGGTTTAGACAATGGGTAATCTTGAATGATGGAGTGACTCAAAACTACATTAGGATCATCCAAATCGTAAGATTCAAACAGTATGCGACAGCCTTTTCTCATTTTAAATTCACTCAATCAAGTTCATGTCACCATAGTATAGATTATAATCACTTAAAACTAAAGTTATGACGCTTTCTAGATTCATCATAAGAATCAGCTGCAATAAAACCAATAACAGCAAGAATAGGCGCAACCATAAAAGCAACTCTAGTATGTTTATTCATATCTTTTATCTTTCTAACAATCAGAGGGTTAATAACCACTAAAAATAAAAGGCTCCAATTGAAGCCATGTATACCCAATCTACTTGGAAATGCACGTTCAGAGCTAAGCTAGAACATCAAAGCAAGGCGCAACACTTCATAATGGTTGTTCCCTTATAAAGTGTTGCAAAGCAGCTCTGGTGTTCTAGCTTAGCTCCCTTCGGGCAAGGCGATAAACGGCTATCTTCTGCGTTATTAAATCTTCAAAGGGAATAACCATTTGCAAAATTTAATGCCTTGAATATAGCCATTTCTCGACTTGCTGAATCCTGCATTTCCAAATAGTTTGGGTATATACCCGTATTAATCCCTTATTTTAATATCACTATCAATGCTCATGTGCCGCACTTACCCCATGTGGGATACGGAAATTATCCACCATTTGCTGAATATGTGCCGGTGCTGGTCCTGTTACTTTAAGAGCGGCAAAAGCAACGACAAAATTAACCAACGCACCAACCGAACCAAAAGCATTAGGTGAAATTCCAAAGAACCAATTAGGTTCCATACCACCTAAAAAGGATGTTCCGGGAATAAACATGATCCCTTTATGCTGAAATACGTACAACATTGTAATACCAATACCAGAACACATGCCCGCTACTGCGGCTTTGCCACTCATTTTCTTAGCAAAGATCCCCATCATTAACGCAGGAAATATTGATGAAGCCGCCAAGCCAAAAGCAAGCGCTACCGTTCCTGCCGCAAATCCCGGTGGATGTAGTCCCAGAAAACCTGCGATAAGAATGGAAATAGTCATGACTACCCGACTCAACAATAGCTCATTTTTCTCAGATAAATTTGGCGTTAAAATACCTTTCATTAAATCATGAGAAATTGATGATGATATCGCCAACAACAAACCTGCTGCCGTTGACAGAGCAGCGGCCAAACCACCAGCAGCGACCAGCGCAATAACCCAATTAGGTAAATTGGCAATCGCAGGGTTGGCTAAAACCATAATATCGCGGTCAACTTTAACCATTTCATTTTTATCTTTATCCGCAACATACTGAATTTTACCGTCGCCATTTTTATCTTCATATTTTAATAAACCGGTCTTTTCCCAATCTTTAAACCATTGAGGGCGTTCAGCATAATCAATATTTTGTCCTGCTTCAGGTTGAATTGTATTCATTAGATTAAAACGGGCCATTGCGCCTACCGCCGGAGCAACGGTATATAACAAAGCAATAAATACCAAAGCATAACCAGCTGAAGAACGCGCCGCCTGTACACTGGGAACAGTGAAAAAACGCATAATAACATGAGGTAAACCTGCGGTACCGATCATTAACGATAATGTATAAGCGAACATATTTACTGTGCCGCCCATGTTATCAGTCGTGTATTCTTTAAAGCCTAAATCTGTCACAACCATATCGAGCTTATCAAGTAAATAGACACCACTGCCATCCGCTAATGTGCTACCTAAACCCAGTTGTGGTATTGGATTTCCCGTTAGTTGTATTGAAATAAACACCGCAGGGATAGTGTAAGCAAAAATCAAAACACAATATTGGGCTATTTGAGTATAGGTAATACCCTTCATTCCACCTAAAACCGCATAAACCCAGACAACGCCCATGCCTATGCCCAGACCTAAACCATAATCAACTTCCAGAAAACGAGAAAATGCGACGCCGACACCTTTCATTTGCCCGATGATGTATGTGAGTGATGCTATAATTAAACAAACAACGGCAACCACACGAGCTGTTTTTGAATAATAACGATCATAAATAAATTCAGGTACCGTGAACTTACCATGTTTACGCATATACGGTGCTAACAACATCGCCAGCAATACATAACCACCCGTCCATCCCATTAAGAAAACGGAACCGCCATAACCTAAGAAAGCAATCAAACCCGCCATAGAAATAAATGACGCAGCACTCATCCAATCGGCTCCTATTGCCATACCGTTTTGGATAGGGGATATGTTCCCACCAGCAACATAAAACTCACTGGTTGTGCCTGCACGCGCCCACCATGCGATACCAAAATACAGTGCAAAAGAACCGAAAACGGCAATGTAAGTATAAAGTTTTAATTCATCCATTAAGATCCCTTTTCCTTGTATTTTTTATCAAGTTGATTCATTTTAGCTGAGTACCAAAAAACTAAACCGACAAAGGTATATATTGAACCTTGCTGAGCAAACCAAAACCCTAGTTTGTAACCGCCTAAACGAATCGTATTAAGCGGTTCTACCAATAACAAGCCAAAACCAAATGAAACCACAAACCATATGGCTAAACATATAAATATCAAGCGCAGATTTTCCTGCCAATATGTTTTCTTCTTTTCCATAATATTCTCCTAAACTCCGATAGACTTTTTTTATTTTTATATATATACCCAAACTACTTCTGTATTTTCTACTATAACAATCTGTAATTTAACAATCACTGTAAAACCGAAAATTGCTTAACTTCTCTGCATTAATTCAATAGAAAAGATCCAATGAACGCTTATCTGTTTTAACTTACCTTTGATTAGTACCAGACAACAACCTGAAGTTAAATTTTCTGTGCTATATTTTTAACTAGCTAATTTTAATTTCTCTCCCAACTAGGACAAACTATGGCGCATGGCGAACAGTCAGCAACTGTGGCTTTTATGAGGGAAATATTTGCCTTTATGGGTAATTGTGATAGTACTTTTGCGTTACTTCATTCAATTCACCAAAGCTTAAAGTCCATTCTTTATGCCGAAAACTTTTTTGTAGTATTGCTTAGCAGTACCAAACGCTATGTTAGCTTCCCCTATTTCTGTGACAATACAGATTCTCTTTCTTCTGAAGAATTAAATAATGTTCCCTTAGAAGATATTTTCGAGACCTTAACTTTTTACGCGATTAAAAAGAAAAAGATTGTTAGTTTAACGAAGGAAGATATTAATAAATTAATTGATAATCAGGAAGTAAACGTACTAGGTACTATACCTGAACAATGGCTATGTTTTCCGCTTATCTACAAAGAACTGTTTTTAGGGTCTTTTGTTATTCAATCTTATCGCTCCTGCGATGAATACGATCAAAATGATATAGATATTTTAAGTTTTATCAGTAATGTTATTGCAGCCGCACTCTATTTATTCAATAAAAACACAGAATTAGCCGATGCTTTATCCGAGGTACAGGAGTATAAAGATCAGCTGGAAATTAAAATATTTGATCGTACTACAGAGCTGGAAAGCACTTTGTCATCGCTGCAATTAGAAATATCCAAAAGTAAAGAACTGGAAAAACAACTAACTTACGAAGCATTCCACGATAATTTAACTGGACTTTATAATCGGAAATATTTTGTAGACCATTTAGAAATAGTCGCTTCCAGATGTAAAAGGGAGCCTATAAAGGTTTATATTGCTTTTCTGGATTTGGATGGATTCAAGTTAATTAATGACAATCACGGTCATGCATGTGGAGATCATATTCTGAAAATTACCGCCCAACGCTTAAAAAGCGGCTTTCGTCGTCATGATATTTTAGCAAGGTTTGGCGGAGATGAATTTGTTGTTCTGATCAGTGCTGATATTTCACTTGTCCATTTAAAACAATTACTCAAGCGAATTATAATTTCAGTCGCATCTCCCGTTATTATTGAAGATAAAACAGAAGTTTCAGTTGGGGTAAGTATTGGAGTTGCTTATAGTGATCAGGCAAATGTAGTACAAAACGAACTACTGCACCAAGCCGACAACGCCCTCTATAAAGCAAAAAAACAGGGTAAAAGCTGTTATGTTTTAGATTGGTGATAATAGTATTCAAAAAAAACCAGCCGCTATTAAACGACTGGCGTAACCATCAACAGAAATTTAGACTTAGTTAAAACTCGTCCCTTAGCCATTATGCGTCCTGGCCCATAATGGCTAAGTTTCGATGCCAAGCGGCGATGTATAATGAGCAACAATATACCGCACACCCAACAACACGAATGATAATGGTTATCATTTAGGTTGTCAACACTGTTTAATCACTATTTTTTCAATTTGGCAAATGCATCAGCAAAAGCATTCCCCATTGCCGCATTTCCAGAATCTTTTGACCTATTTGTTTTCTTGTTTTTATTGGCAACATGTTTTGTACTAGTTTTAGCTTTTGCTTTTTTATCTGGATTACTACCATTATTAGCCGACTGACTTTTCTCATTAACCTGGTTTTCTGTACTAACGTCATCTAATCGCATTGTTAAACTTATACGTTTTCGGGCAACATCCACCTCAACAACTTTAACTTTAACAATTTCACCTGCTTTGACTATTTCCCGAGGATCACTAACAAACTTATTAGTTAAAGAAGAAATATGTACTAAACCATCCTGATGAACACCAATATCAACAAACGCTCCAAAATTAGCGACATTAGAAATAACGCCCTCTAAAATCATACCAGCCTTTAGATCAGCAATAGTATTAATACCTTCTTTAAAGGTTGCCGTTTTAAATTCCGGGCGGGGATCACGTCCGGGCTTTTCTAATTCAGTCACTATGTCTTGAATGGTAACCGCACCAAATTCTTTATTACTTAATGTTTCAACTAAAGCCTCAACATCAAGCTGTTTTAACTTATCGCTATCGCCTAATAAAGAAGATATATCACTTTTGAGTTGAGCAATTATTTTCTCTACTACCGGATACGTTTCAGGATGAACTCCCGATTTATCCAGTGGGTTTTTACCGTCACGAATGCGTAAAAAACCTGCCGCTTGTTCAAATGCTTTTGGTCCTAAACGGGGAACTTTTTTTAATTCTTTTCTATCAAAGAAACGACCTTGCTGATCTCTGTAAGTAACAATATTTTGCGCCATCGTTTTATTTAAACCTGAAACTCTGGCTAATAAAGGCGCTGAAGCACTATTAAGATCAACACCGACCGCATTTACACAATCTTCTACAACATTATCTAGCGTAAGACTTAATTGACTTTGACTTACATCATGCTGATATTGACCTACACCAATCGCTTTAGGGTCTATTTTTACTAATTCTGCCAATGGATCCTGAAGACGGCGAGCGATTGAAACAGCGCCCCTGATGGAAACATCTAAATCAGGAAATTCGTTTGCGGCAAATTCTGAGGCAGAATAAACAGAGGCTCCAGCTTCACTCACAATCATTTTTCTAGGCTTCGCGGTTTCAAAATGTTGAATAACTTCTGCCGCTAATTTGTCACTTTCCCGTGAACCAGTACCATTACCAATGGCAATTAACTCTACTTTAAATTGCTGACAAACATTAATTAACGTACGAACTGATTTATCCCAGTGATTCTGCGGTGCATGAGGAAAAATTGTCGCCGTATGAAGTAACTTACCCGTAGCATCGACCACTGCAATTTTGCACCCCATTCTCATACCGGGATCTAATCCAAGCGTAGTTTTTGCTCCCGCAGGAGCCGCCATTAATAAATCACCTAAATTACTGGCGAAAACTTTAATGGCTTCAATCTCTGCCTGCTCGCGCAAATTACCTAATAATTCTGTTTCTAAACTCAAGCTTAATTTAACTTTCCAGGTAGTACGCACCACCTTGGTTAAAAATTCAGCGGCAGCTTGCCCTGTTAATCTCAACGTTAAGTGCTCCATAATTAACGCTTCAGCACTCGATACCGATTTACTTTCCTGTTGAGGATCAACATCAACATTGATGTTTAGAACACCTTCATTGCGACCACGCAACATAGCTAATAGACGATGTGACGGAACCGTTTTCAGCAATTCAGAATGTTCAAAATAATCACGAAATTTGGCCGCTTCTTTTTCCTTACCCTTTATTAATTTACTGGTAAGGTGCGCTTGTTTTAGTATATGCCGACGCAGTTTTTGTAATAAATTGGCGTCTTCAACAAAGCGTTCAGCTAAAATAAAACAAGCACCGTCTAACACGGCTTTTACATCAGTAAACCCAGCTTCTGCATTAATAAATGCTTTGGCTTCAATTTCAGGAACCAACTGCCAATTATTAAATAACTGATTTGCCAAAGGCTCAATGCCCGCTTCAATGGCTATTTTCCCTTTAGTACGACGTTTTGGTCGATAAGGTAAATATAAATCTTCTAAACGGGTTTTGTTATCGGCCTGATTAATTTGCCTTGTCAGTTCAGGCGTTAATTTATCTTGCTGCTCGATACTCGTTAATATCACCTGACGGCGATCAGTCAATTCACGCAAATAATTTAAACGCTGGTCTAAGTGTCGCAAATGGTTATCGTCTAAGCCCTGAGTAACCTCTTTACGGTATCGGGCAATAAATGGCACCGTCGCGCCACCATCTAATAAAGTGATCGCTGAAATAATTTGCGATGTTTTAACATTAAGTTCGTTAGCGATTTGCTCGGCAATACTCGGCATTTACAATTAATCCTAATCAACAGATAAGACAGGGGGATTTTGAACAGAATATACCTTTGAACCATGCTTTTGACCAGTAAAAAAGCGATTTAATACAAGGAATAATCTGTGTATACCAAAAATGAAGTTACTGTTTGTGTAATTGATCCCACGAAGAGTGAAAAATTTGTTTATTTTCGGCATAGGACTGAAAATTCCTACACCGAACAAATACCAAACTACTGGTACTCTATCTACTGGTACGCTAACTACTCGAAAATAAGATGAGAAAGACTATAAACTGTCTAAAGTTAAACGCATCATATCTTTAAATGAGTTTTGACGTTCATTTGCTGTCATTTTTTTACCGCTTTTAATGTGATCACTAACCGTTAATACCGTCAGTGCTTTTTTACCACATTCAGCAGCAACACCGTATAAACCTGCTGCTTCCATTTCAACCGCTAAAATGCCTAATTTTTCCATAGTAGCGAATGCTTCAGGTTGCGGTGTATAAAATAAATCAGCAGTAAAAATATTGCCGACTGATATTTTCGTATTACATCGTTTTGCTGTTTCAACCACTTGACTTAATAATCCAAAGTCAGCACAAGCTGCAAAATCCCACTGATGAAATCTGCCCCTGTTAACATTTGAATCTGTACTTGCCGCCATCCCGACTACAATATCACCTAATTGAATATCATCATGAACTGAACCACATGAACCAATACGGATAATTTCTTCAACGCCATATTGAGTAAATAATTCAGTTGCATAAATTGATATGGAAGGAACCCCCATACCTGATGCCATTACCGAAACAGGTTTACCTTGGTAAGTACCTGTATAACCTAAGACATTGCGCACCTGATTTACACACTTTACATCATCTAAAAAAGTTTCAGCTATTAGTTTTGCTCTCAGAGGATCGCCCGGCATAAGTACCGTTTTTGCAAATTCATCTGAATTAGCCTCTATATGTGGAGTTGCCATGGAATGTTACCTTCTTATTTTTAAATTTCAGTAAGTTTCAGTAAGTTTCAGTAAGTTTCAGTAAGTTTCAGTAAGTTTCAAGCCAATGCTATCAAGGATGTTTTACTGTCGATTGTTTTACTATTGATCATTTTACTGTCGTTTGCTTTACTGTCGATTATTTTAATCTATCGGTTTAAATTTTATACTTAAAATCATTGTCGGGTTTTCTGTTGTTATCGCTAACTAAAGAAAGGAATAATAAAATCTTGGTAAGCTTTTGCCCCAAAGATATAAACCTGTAATTCCAACAATGCCTGAAAGCACTGGTGGTGCTGGCATGGGTAGTTTCAATACTGAAAAGACAATACCCACTAAAACACCGGCTACCAGTGCTAACTATATTTCACTCATTTTTTACCTTTCTTATCTGTTTTCTTATCTTTTTTCTTATCTTTTTTCTTATCTATAGTATTCTTTTCTATCATTTATTTTTTAATAAAGTTGTTTCTTGCAAAGCTTTTTTCTCTGCACCTGATAAAAAACACGCATCAAGCGCATTTTTTTGTAATTGTACGATTTCTGAATCACTGAAGTTCAGCAACGATTTAGCTAATTTAAATTCATCTTTTAGTTCAATACCTTGAACCGCAGGATCATCGGTATTTAAAAAGACATTTACCCCGTGCTCCAGGAAAGTTCTTATTGGGTGTTCAGCCAAATTATTAACCGTACCCGTTTGATAATTTGAAGTCAGGCACGACTCAATCGAAATATTATTGGCTGCCATATAAGCCATTAATTCAGGATCTTGAGCACTGGCAACACCATGACCAATTCGCTCGGCACCTAACCCTTTAATAGCTTGCCAAACACTCGCAGAGTCACCTGCCTCACCGGCATGTATTGTAATATGCAAACCTGCATTAGTTACTTGTGCGAAATGATCAACAAACATTTCTCCAGGATAATTATATTCATCACCCGCTAAATCTATCGCCACTATTTTGTTTTTATGCGCTAACAAGCCTGTTAATTCCTGCTGGCATTTTTCTACACCAAAAGTGCGGCTTAAAATACCAATTAAATTTATTTTAACTGGGTATTGTTTTACGCCTGCTTCAATACCGTCAATAACAGCTCCGACTACATCTGCTACCGGTAAATTATGTGTCATCGCCATATAATATGGAGAAAAACGTAATTCGGCGTAATCTATTCCGGCACGATAGGCATCTTCAACATTTTCAAAAGCAATACGCTTACAATCGTCCAGCGTTTTTAATACCGCGACACCCCAGTCTAATTTTTTTAAAAATGACAGTAAATCAGGCTCACTATTTTGTATCTGTACAAAAGGAATAAATTTCGGAAAATCATTAACGGGTAACTCAATGCCATGTTGTTGAGCTAATTGCCAGGTTGTTTCAGGACGGATATTACCATCCAAATGACGATGAAGATCAATTAAGGGCTGTTCTTTACTGAACATAAAACACCTATTTTAGGTAAATTAATTAAAGGTGACTAAAAATAGAAACACCAGATAAAAATCAAAAATTGATAAATTATACTTCATGTAGAGAGCCTACAAGGTGGATATCGCAAACATACTAACACAAAACCTGACACACGTGACAAGTTGTATATTCCAAAGTTGATCCTTTCACCATATTCTAAGGAAATATCCCCTCGCGTTAAAGCAAATCAGGGTACATCTGTCGTTGAATATATAAGCGCTTCAATTTTTAACATTGCCTGCATCCTTAAACACCGCAAAGCATCAAGGATACAGTATAGAACCAATTTTCTATAAACGACCAGTTACTTATCAGAAAGATATCAAGGTTGATCACTGGGTTTATATCTGGTCGGGTTTAGTTGGGTTACATTGAATTTACTGAATACCACAACCCTTCAATATTATAGAGGTAAGTGAATTAACAACGTCTTCAAAATCGGACTTCACCATCTCTTTTTTGTCTAATGCAGCTAAGACCTGCACATTAAAGTCGGCATAATGTTGAGTTGAACTCCATATTAAAAACAGCAAATGATGAGGGTTTATGTCATCAATTAATCCTTTTTTAATCCAGGCTTCTATAACCGTTACTTTATGTTGTACCCAGAGTTTAAAATCACTGTCTAAATATTTTCCCAAAACAGGAGCGCCGTGGATGATTTCACTGGCAAAAATACGGGATGAATCTGGATCGTCTCTGGAAAACATCACTTTAGAGCGAATATAAGCCGTTAGTGCTGTTTTAGGATCATCATCCATTTTCAAGCTATCATAATGCGTATTCCAAATATCGATAATACCATCAAGCAATTGTTGATAAAGACTTGTTTTGTCTTCAAAATAATAGTGAATATTTGCTCTTGGTATACCCGCTCTTTCTGCAATACGTTTTATAGATGCGCCTTTAAATCCATAAGTGACAAACTCTTTTTTAGCTGCATTCAAAATAAGCGTTTTATTTTTTTTACGGATATTTCCATCAACCGTTTTTTTACCAGACATAACAAAAATCCTATTTAGTGTTAATCCTGAAACGGATTGAGATATCCGTTTAGGGATGGGCATTCTTTAATTCAACCATTATAAAACTTTCTCATACTAAGTTTTTCTTGTTGATCATACAATTTTAACCATAATATTGATCGCATAAACTCCCTTTATTACGCAGATGGGTTTAAGCCATAAAATATAATTTATCTCAGGAGCTTAAATGTTACGTGACCTCCAAATATGATGGATTACGCAGTGGCTAACCCATCCTACCTAGCTTTTATTTATTTGCCGCACCTTTTTTTATCCACAATGCTAAATACTCGCGTTCAGCATCTGTCATGGCTGTTTTATTCATGAAAGGCATATCTTGAGAATCTACCACACGAACTTTTATTCTTGGCGCCCACTGCTGGATAGAAGCAATATCTGAAAAGATGATCCCTGCAGGAGCAACAGTGAATATTTCATCCGTTGGCTGTTCTGAATGACAGCTACCACAACGGTTATCAATAATAGATTGCACTTGGGAAAGATCAATACTTTGTTGCTGCTGCTCAGCAGTTAGTTCAACAGTTTGAGGAGCGATAATATAGGCTAATATTACCGTTGAGAAAGCCGCTCCCACTAAAACCGATGGTTTTTGTTTACCAAAATGACGTGCAACAAAATACTGGCGCACCGCTGCCGTAATTAAAATAATAGCCATTAATATTATCCAATTACCATTATGATTATAAGTAATAGGATAATGATTCGAAATCATGATAAACAAGATAGGCAAAGTAATATAAGTATTGTGTGTTGAGCGTACTTTTGCATTCAATCCGTAAGACGCATTCGGCTCTTCGCCTGCTTCCACAGCTTTAATCAACGCTTTTTGTGATGGAATAATACCAAAGAACACATTTCCCGCCATTATAGTGCCAATGATGGCCCCTATATGGATATACGCACCACGAGCACTGAATACTTGAGTTAAACCGTAAGAAAAAGCAGTACCCAGCAAGAATAAAATCAACCCTAAAACAAGACCATGATCTTTCAACTTGCTTCTAACTAATATTTCATAGCATCCAACACCAACTATAATTGAACCTATACCAAGCCCAATAGCTTCCATTTGAGAAATATCTGCAACACGTTTATCAATTAAATACGAATCAGCGCCAAAATAAAACATCAAAGACAACAATAGAAATCCGGTGATCCAAGTGGTATAGGCTTCCCACTTAAACCAATGTAATGTTGTCGGCATTGTCGGAGGAGCTAATTTATATTTTGCGACTTCATAAAATCCACCACCGTGGATAGCCCACAAATCACCTTTAACACCTTTTTCATCTTTCCAATCTGGTGGTGTTTGTAAATGATTGTCTAGCCAGACAAAATAAAATGAAGCACCGATCCAGGCGATGCCAGTGACTACGTGGGCAAAACGAATAATTAAGTTTAACCATTCTGTAATATAAGGGTCCATCATATTCCTTAAGTTTCTATCAGCCTGTTTTATAATTCGTTTTACAAAAAAGGATTATTGTTTTAATTATTAAAAATAAAAGAAGTTGCTAAACTAGCTCACCCATAATGTGTGTGGCTTTAACATGTCTTTCGTCACCTAACATGCTTAAAATAAAAAGTTTTTCCGTTAAATTCTGGCAATGCTTCATTCTTCTGTCCATCAAGGGAGTGGCGTGATAGTCAAGTACAATAAAATCGGCTTCTGCACCTTTAGTGAAATTACCTATCGTACCCTCTAAATCTAAAGCCGTTGCACCACCTAAAGTTGCTAAATAAAAGGATTGAAAAGGACTTAATTTATCAGCACGAAGTTGCTGAGTTTTATAACCTTCGTTAATCGTGCTTAGCATAGAAAATGTTGTTCCTGCGCCGATATCAGTTCCAAACCCGACATTTACATCATACTTCTGGGCTTGTTTTAAATTAAACAGGCCACTGCCTAAAAACAGATTTGAGCTTGGACAAAAAGCAATAGCAGACTTTGTTTCCCCCAGACGTTGACACTCTTGATCATGTAAATGAACGCCATGGGCAAAAACACTACGCCTGCCTAATAATTTACTTTGATCATAAACATCAAGATAACCTGAACTGTCTGGAAATAATTCTTTTACCCAAGCAATTTCATCTTTATTTTCAGATAAATGCGTCTGTAAATACACGCCTGGATATTCACCCAGCAGTTGACCTGCTTTATTAAGCTGTTCTGTTGAACATGTAGGAGCAAAACGAGGCGTAATGGCGTATTGCAATCTGTCTTTATTATGCCATTTTTCAATTAACGCCTTACTGTCAGCGTAACCCGTTTCTGCGGTATCAGATAAGTAGTCGGGACAATTTTGATCCATTAACACTTTGCCACAAATCATCCGTAATTTTTTCTGTTGCGCAACCGTAAAAAAGGCATCAACTGATTCTTTATGCACCGTACCAAACACTAATGCCGTTGTAGTTCCGGCCTCTAGCAATTGTGATAAGAAAAACTCAGCAACATTTCTGCCGTGCGCTTCATCACAAAATTGTCGTTCCGCCGGAAAAGTGTAATTTTCAAGCCACTCCAGCAATTGTTCACCGTATGAAGCAATCATTTCTGTTTGCGGGTAATGTACGTGAGTATCGATAAACCCCGGCATAATTAAGCCATCTTCATAATGAATAACTTCTGTGCCTTTGGTCAGAAGCGGGGAAAGTGTTGCAAGTAAAGTTTCTGCATCTCCTACTTGCTCTACCAAACCATCTTTTATTACTAACAAACCATCTTGAAAATATTCATAGCTTTCTTCAAGCGGCACTTTAGCGGGGTCGGCTAAAAAATGAAGTAATTCACCACGATATATTTTTAACATAGAAGACTCCATAGTTATTTTCTCTAATATTTCTTAAATTTAATATTGCTTAACCGCAAGGTTTTAAACATAAGGTTTTAAACACCATATTTTGAACACAAGTTGCTTCAACCATTCTCTTGTGATGTTTGAGAAAGCATCTGCGAAATAACCAATGAACCATCAAGGTCAATCACGTCACAATTATCCCCTGATCCACCCCGGTCAACGACAATAAAATCGCTAACCGCATTTAAAGCTAAACAATAATGATGCCAAGTTCCCGCATGATAATTCACCCCTTGTTTAGCAGTAGCAATAAAAACTTTTATCTCAGACGGATCAAGTTCACCTCTGGGAGCAACCACAACTAAATACGGCTGATTGCCCATAGGAATAAATGCCTGACTTGATAACGGATGGCGTTCCATCATTTTTACAGCAATCGGTAATGCCAGAGGTGTAGAACGAAAAATATTGATCAACGTTCGGCCACCTTGGTTACTTACGTCTACCTCAGCTAAATCATGGTAGCGTTCAGTGAAACCATCATTAATAGTAAAATGCTGTTTGTTATCGTTCACCTCAATAACATCGCCAAAAGCAGTAAAATTTTCACTGGTTAATGCTTTAGGCGTTATCGTCATAGTCTGGTTTGAATTTTCGTTCATCGCGTTAACTGCCACGGTAGGTAGAATAACCATAAGCTGTTAATAATAAAGGAATATGATAATGAGATCCACTAGCATCCAGCTCAAAAACAATATCAACGTAAGGATAAAATCCAGTCTCCTTATTGTGCTTAAAATAAACGCTGGTTTCAAAATGCATCCGATAAATACCTGCTGACAATGTTACGTCATCAGAGAGTAAACCCCCGATACGGCCGTCTGTATTAGTGACACCACCCGCTAATTTATCCCATCCTTCTTTTGTTTGCATAAACAAAGTAATCGGTAAATCTTTAGCCGGAAGGCCACGTGTTGTATCCAGTACGTGAGTAGTTATTTGGCTCATACTTTTTCACTCATGATTTTTTCATTCATACTTTCTTGCGACATAAAGAATCCTTAAGACATTTATCTAAACGAAGTTGAAAAATTTTCCGCTGTTCTTCTGCTGCATTCATAATTTCGGTATTTCTATCGTTAGGCAATCTCGCCTGCAAAAGCGTCAACATTTGTGAGGCACTTTTACCTGTTGCGCAAACAATAAAAATAAAACCAAATTTCGCCTGATAGTCATCATTACCCACAGACAATTCTCGTAAAACCTGTTCAGAAGCTTGTTTTACAGAGCGTTGTTCACCACTCGCCAAAGCTTTCGTATTCGCATATTTTGCTCTTAAACTATTAACGTCACCTATTTTTGGGTGACCATCAAAAGCTTGTAAATAATCAAGTTCGGTTAAGTTTTTCCATGCTAAGTCAGCAGCGCCAGACATTGCTTGTCTGGTAATAAATGGCCGCTCATTTACCATATTATTTACCCAAACCTCTGATGTACAACATTGCATAAAAGTATGCTTTGCATCAACTTTTGATAAATCATTCAGTTCTTCTAAGGTCATAGTTCGCCCTTTCATCCCTATTGAAATTAAGTATTATTCCGTTGACGATGGCCAAAAATACGCATTCGCGAGATACCGCCATCCGGGAAAATACTTAAACGCAAATGAGTAAAGTTCTGCCCGTTTTTACTTATAATTTCGTTAATGAAAAGATGTTCCCGATGAGCATATAACTTGGTTTTAGCAATCACCGGCTGCCAGCTCTCTTCTTGATAGCCATCGGTAAAATCGTCATGATCGGTTACACAGCCGTCCAGGATGAAAGTATCAGGGAAATTCCCCTTAAAATGACAAGTATCAATAATAACTTTTTCAACGCTTCCAGCAGTCGCGAGCTTAATAATAGACCAATCTGGACCGGGATCCCGACGACGTTTAGTTTCCCAGCCATCGCCCATATCTTTTCCACGTCCCGGCATGATCAAATTATTTTTATCACTGAAAAACATGTCACTGACTAATAATGCTTTTGCACCATTTTTAATTGAGGCCAGATCAATCAATTCACCTTCAACATAATCATTCCAGTTAACATCCGCCTCACCATAAACACGAAAGCGCGCAATACCGCCATCAGGAAACATATTCAAACGAACATGAGTCCATGAATTATCATTATCTATTTCAAAGATATTCTGACTGTGGGCATCAACTTCATGTTCAGCTAAAATGGTGACCCACTGAGTATTTTCATTAGGTTGCTGTTCACTACGACAAGCTTCAACTGAAACCGTCTGCGGCGCATTACCTCTAAAATAATTTGTGTCGATATCAAAACCTCTGATAACGCCACTGATACCAAGACGAATGATGCACCAATCAAATTCTCTACCGCTTTCTAAAGTATGGGCACGAGCAGGCGTTCTTCCATAACTGCGACGTGACTCCCAACCATCCATCCACTTACCACGTTCAGTGTATTTATCATCAATAAAAATACCTCGACCCGCCTTTAACAAATTTTCCATTTCTGCAAAAAAGTCATCGCTGCAAGACAATGTTTCACCACCAACACGTTCACTCGCTAAATCAATGCAGTGGGTTGTTAATTTTAATTCTAGTGCGGCGCCAGCACCACTCAAACTATTTTGTTGCTGGGAATTTTCAATCATTCATCTTCTCCAATTTGTAACATTGTTCATTTACATTAAGTTTAAAATTGCCCTTTAAGTAGCGGTCGGCCAACAGGGGTATTAATAAATTGATCGTCACAGAATACTTGTTTGCCTCGAACAAATGTTTGTTTTATTTGTCCATAAACTTCACGGCCCACATAAGGGGTTATTTTATGACGGTGTTTGATCATATCGTTGCTGATAGTGAAACTGGCCGTATCATCAAAAACTAAAAAATCGGCATGAAAACCAACACTGATCTGTCCTTTAATTTTATCTAAACCTGCAAATTTAGCGGTTTCAAATGACATTAATCTGGCTAAATCAACTAAATCGAAATCTCGATGTTTAGCTTCTGTCCAAATCAGAGGTAAACCAAATTGCAATGCAGAAATTCCTCCCCAGGCTTTTTCGATATCACCGGTATCAATATGTTTCAGTTGAGGAGTGCAGGGAGAGTGATCTGAAACGATAAAGCTAATTCGCCCATCTTTTATTGCTTGCCATAAATTTTCACGATTTTTGTTTTCTCGAATAGGCGGACAGCATTTAAAAAGCGTTTTACCATCTGGTATATTTTCAGAAGCTATTGTTAAATAATGAGGACACGTTTCAGCGGTAAAATTTAATCCTTCCTCTTTAGCAGCAGAAATACTTGTTAAAGCTTCATCAGATGATAAATGTACAATATGAACTTTACAATGATGGCCATTCTCTTTGGCTTCTCTCGCCATGGTGAGCATTAATGCGACCGCCTCGTTTTCCCACTTTTTGGGACGAGATTCTAAAAAACATTGATATTTATCACCAATAACAGGGTCATTATGATCGCCACAATCGAGCTCTGCATGAATTAAGTAGGGAACATTATGTTTGGCTAAAATAGGCATGGCACGACGAATATCATCAGCCTGAACATTGGGAAATTCTTTAATACCCGAATCAATAAGAAATGATTTAGCACCCAGTACACCTGCGGATAACAGCTCATCCAAATCATCAATATTTTCTGGAATTACTCCGCCCCAAAAACCACAATCTACCCATAATTTGTCATGTACAGCATCAAGCTTTTCCATAAATGCAGCTTTGGTGGTTGTCACCGGAATACAATTTAATGGCATATCAACCAGAGTGGTAATTCCTCCCGCAGCGGCGGCTTGCGTTGCAGTATTAAAACCTTCCCATTCGGTACGTCCGGGTTCATTGATATGAACGTGCGAATCAACTATTCCGGGCATTAATATTTGCGTACCTAAATCTGTCACCGGGCAATCAAGTGTTTTGCGAAAGGGATGAATGGCGTGAACTAATTCATTTTTAATTTCGACACAAGCAGCGATCATTTCGCTGTTACTACCACCATTTACGATCACCTTTTTACTTTGCAGAGCAAAATGTACCACCTAATTTCTCCCGTTTGTGTTTGCTTTTCGCATTTACTATTCAAATTAACTATTAAAATTAGCTGTTAAAATTAACTAGTTACGTTTGTTATTTCATCTTCAATCAGTAACTGTTTCAGTTCTTTCCAATGTACGCCTTGTTGTGAAGACGGCTTTGCATAATTCTTCTGGATACTCGTTTGATCTGACATATTTTGACCTAATGAACTCTGACCTAGTGAACTCTGCTCTAAAGAACTCTG
>JABSOJ010000558.1 GCA_013216005.1 Alteromonadaceae bacterium
TTGCTGTGGAAAATTTTAATAAAGGGCCTTATTTAAAGAAATCTGTTAAGTCACGCTATCTTGTCGGAAGCTCACTTCAATCCTGCAAAATGAAGTAGCGTGGGTATAGATAAGCAGCAAATATTGGCTGCTGCATATGGGGGACAACAGCATTATGGAACATAGCCTAAATTTTTGTCGCAATAAACAATAAATATTTTCAAATCAATCGACATTTCCTTCAATAATGCTCAAAAAACGATAAATACAAGAATATTAGACAAACAACTCAAAAAATTAGCAACATTTCAACTAAGTCTATTGATTCCCACTTAAAATTTTCTTACTATGTTTTGGATAATAAAATAATAAGCGTAAGGAAGAACAAATGAACAAAAGTGAATTAGTAGCGAAAATGGCCGAAGGCGCAGACATTTCAAAGGCATCTGCTGGTCGTACATTAGATAGTTTTATCGAAGCGGTTACTGAAGAATTAGCAAATGGTGGTGATGTTGCTCTTGTTGGTTTTGGTACTTTTAAAGTAACTGACCGTGCGGCACGTGTTGGTCGTAACCCACAAACCGGCGCTGAAATTCAAATAGCTGCTGCAAAAGTTCCTGGCTTCAAAGCTGGTAAAGGTTTAAAAGACGCAGTAAACGTTTAGTCTTTTCCAGAACTTGACAAAAAGATATTTAGCCGCATTATTTGCGGCTTTTTTATACCTTTTAAAAAATCATTTCAAAAAGGTTTCATTCCAGATTTTTACTATTAAATACTCACTAATATAATAAAAATTACAGCGTTTCCAATATTCTGTAAATCATACCTGCTGGATAACCGATCCCGCCCATTTTTATTTCATTTCTTCACTCAAGAGTCGAACTTAGTCTCCAATTTAGTTGGCTGTTTCAATTGTCAGCTCTGCAACAATTAAAGGACAATTGATATAAGTATGCACCAAGCTGAAATACCGCATTTAAATCATTTTCAATGATTTTATAGTTTCCTGTAAACATGATAAATAAAAAGAACATTGCTAGAATTAAAAGATAAGATTAGTGTTCAAAATAAAGCTTCATCAAAAAATCAGAGCCTCATAGAATTCAAGAACAGGGTCGCTTATTGTGCTTTTCTCAAAAAACGATTTACAGCTTTAATTATTCAGTTCTGTTTCACCATTTTTAACATTTCATCAATTGGTCATAATTGTTGCACTATGTTGTAGGCCTAAACATTTATATAACAGTTCAGGCCCACTATCAAAAAACGTATTTTGTAAAAATATTCATTACCAAGGTTATGCTTTTTCACACGACATACCTGTAATGACTAAATTAACATGCACATATATTTCAATGTTAATCAATAAATTCTACTTTCCCGTTTTTTATATTGGCACTGACCATATAGGCTAAATTAGGGTTACAGTTCAACAATGTTTTCTGTTAATTTACATGAGTTCAAACCTATACAGGCTCTAGACTGTATCAACTTAAACATGACAATACACAAATATGAACTGTTACCCGGTTTGATTGGTGCCTTTATATTATACATAGCACCGACTACTTTAAACTTGATATCAGTATCAAAGATCTTTTCCAAACGTTCTTGAATTTCTTTCACTGTCAGATTTACATTTTCTCTAGAAATACCGTTTATTCTAGAATCATCATCTGGATATACTTTTTCATCCGCTTTTATTGCTTCCTCTAAATTTTTTAATATATTTGAATGTATCAATCCACTTCCCACTACCTTGCGTGATTCTTCATTAAAACCTTTCAAAGCATTTCCGACTGCTCCGCAGCTTGTATGCCCCATCACCACGATTAATCGACTAAATACCGTGATAGAAAATTTGAGACTGGCGAGTATTTCCTCTGTAACAAAATTTCCCGCGACACGGGCAACAAACAGATCACCAATACTCTGGTCAAACACAATTTCCGGCGAGACTCTAGAGTCCAGACAAGCCAGAATTGAGGCCATTGGAAATTGCTCCTTTGAATTGGCTATAACATCAAAATAATAATTATGGAACGTGCTCTTCCCAGTACTGAATCGTTCATTACCCTCTTTGAGAAGTTTTAATGCATCATCACTTGTGATGATCTTACGTTTGTTATCTGTTGTTGTTTCTTTACTTTTTGTCATATTTATAATCCTTTATCCGTATTTTTAATTTGCCTTAAAATAGCTATTTAACGACAACATTAAATGTTAAAGAACCCGTTAATTACAACAATAACTTCCCATAAAACCTACATTCCGTACAATTTTATAAAAAGAAAATAATTAAAAACAACTTTAATAACATATAGTTAAGCAGTTTTTTATATAAAGTTCGCAAATTGACCAATAATGGCAATTTAAAATAAACTTATATTTATCAATTAATTATAAAACACACGAATACATGGCTACATTTTATGACTTTTAAAGTTCATTTAAATCAACATTTTAAATGTGCGGAATGTAGGATAAAAAAAGTAAAACAATTTCTTTCATCGTCCATAGGAAATTATTGACAGTATTTTACAAAATGCAGTTGTGAAAAGAGTTAAGGTAAGTCAGTCAAACCGCTGGAGGTAGGTATCTCGTGGGTAGTTCCCATCCATAGTACAAGTATTAACTCCTTAAAAACAAATATAGCTCAAAATTTAATCAGTGCAAAATAATAATTCTCTTTCGGTAATACTTCATAGTATTTTAGAGGCTCTGTTGTAGCTAATTGTTGTCTATACTTATAAATGAACGTAACTTATTGAGGTGCAAGACAATGAGAACAAA
>JABSOJ010000559.1 GCA_013216005.1 Alteromonadaceae bacterium
GCAACACTCCAATAAGCAAAACTGTTTGTCCAAAAGCACTGCGCGGCAATATTTTCATAAATGATTATTCTAATTAGTGTTCATACTGAAACGGAGTCGTAGTGGGAGCGATCCATTGACACGAAAGACAAGATACACTTATTCTAAATAACTGTATCTTATGGCGCACAGATCGCGTAAATAGAAACTCCGCAGTAGACATCCGTTTCATAAAAGACACGAATTATGCCACATTTTCTCCATCAGGGACAAATACATAACCTAATCCCCAAACGGTTTGGATGTACCTGGGTTTTGCTGGATCTTCTTCTAACATCCTTCGTAAACGAGACACTTGTACATCAATACTGCGCTCTAATGCAGAGTAGTCACGTCCTCTAGCCAAGTTCATTAATTTATCACGAGATAGCGGTACTCTAGGATGAGTGATCAACGCTTTTAATACAGCAAACTCACCACTTGTCAGCGGCATGCTAACATCGCCTTTAGACATTTCACGTGTTGCCAAATTAAGCACATATTCACCAAAAGAAATTAAACTTTCTTCTTTCGACGGAGCGCCGGGGATCTCTTGAGTTTTACGGCGTAATACCGCTTTTATACGCGCCAGCAATTCTCTTGGATTAAATGGTTTTGGCATATAATCATCCGCGCCAATTTCCAAACCTATAATACGATCAACTTCATCGCCTTTAGCGGTTAACATCACAATGGGGATGTCATTTGAATTTTGACGTAAACGACGACAAATAGATAAACCATCTTCACCCGGCAACATTAGATCTAACACAAGAATATGAAAATTTTCACGTTCCAGTAATCTATCCATTTGCTCAGAGTTTGCAGCACTACGAACGACAAAGCCCTGCTCGACTAAATAACGTTCAAGTAATGAACGTAAACGCATATCATCATCTACGACTAATACCTTAGGTGTTTCCTGACCCATAATTTACCTTCATTTTTATAAGTAATTTAAACTAGTAGGGATATACTATAAATCATATTTCCATAAAGTAAAAAACAACTGACGAAGAAGTTAATTGTTTTTGTTACAAGTTATGAATTAATTATCGCTGTATTCACATAACAGGTGAAAATTTCATGAATAATATTTATTTAAAAAATAACAAATTCTAAAATTAATACTTACAACCAGACAATAATGTGGGAAACTTTCAAGATGAAAATGTGGATTTACTTTGTCAAAGCCCCCGTTAGAGTTGTGAGAATTACCCGCAGGCGTACGGCTGCCAAACTGAAACGACAAATGACGTTATTAAAAGTAGCCTTATCTCAAGAAAAAATCGAAACAAAAGAAATGCTTGTTATCTACCGAAAGTATACTCAACGACAAACAAGTACCGATGAAATGAAAATGGCAAATAAACAATTTCTCGATATTCTAAAAGGCCTGGGTTTGGGAGTTTTTGCTGTACTTCCTTTTGCGCCGATAACTATTCCTTTGGTAATTAAAATTAGCCGGATGGTTGGGGTGGAAATTTTACCCAGCTCATTTACTGGACGGGCACTTTCTGAACACGCACTTTCCGGACAAAGCACCAATAGCAAACAGTCAAAAAATAGGTCTGATTAAGCTAGTTAAGATAGTTGATTGCCTGATCTGTCACACACTGAGTGAAACTTTTTAACCTTTCTTCTCTTGATAAAGATGCTATGGCCTGCTTTACTAATTTCATTTTTTGCTTTCTTTCTGTCACAGGTAAATCGGCAAGTTGATCATGAAAACAGCCGTGTAATCCATAATTTATTGCGGTATTCGAATGTATAGTTTCTTCCCCTAAACATTTAGATAATTGTTCAGCCAATAAATTGCGGTCCATTTTAATGACTAAATATTTAATTTTGTGATCATTTTTATCAATGTTATGTTCAATATCACAAGCAAAAAACATATCAGCTATCGCTACAACAGGGATGAGTTCTTGATGAGCCTGACTATATCTGTCTTTGAGCCACTGATTATGAGCAAGCTCCTCCTCTTTGGTTTGTTCGGCAGAAATAGCTGTTGGAGTCGCCGTTAGAATTACCATTGAAGTCTTCATTACAATCACAGTTAATTTTAAAAACAGCAATCCAAAAGATTTAGATATCTTAGATAAAATTTTCATTTCGTTATTCAACCAATATTGAATTGTGACTATTTGAATTAAACATTTATTTCTGTGCATAAAAACAACTTCATTTAGCAAAGTATAATCCAGTTTTCTAGTGTACAGTTTTTCCATTTAAATTAAGCGTTTTATTTAGGCTGTATTAGCCTTAATTTTGGCAAGGAAATCGGATTGTATGCTCGACAGCCTCCCGAAATAGCGAATAGCCGAAGAACTTGATATATCTATAACAACAGCATTAGGTGGTGGCAAATATTTCTAAAGGCTACTACAAACGACATACCCAGCGAAGTTACTGGAATTATTGAAACTGACGAAATGTTTTTTCTTGAAAGCTATAAGCCAATTCAGGCGATACATGATAGCACGCAAGGAAGCATGCCAGAATGGCTCAATTTTGGTGTTGATACTGCTTACCCAGCGAACTATCTTAGCGGGATGCGCATGATGGAACAATCCATTGAAGTTAAGCGACTTGAACTGAATATACTCGTTGGCTCAAATCTAAGGAATATAGTTTTTGAGTAGGCGTATTCTGACTAAATGTCCGTTCTAATCAAAATTACTCCAGCAGAAGAAACTCTCGAACTGATTATGGTGCGTTCTGACTTTAATAGGCCTAAAATATCAT
>JABSOJ010000560.1 GCA_013216005.1 Alteromonadaceae bacterium
TTTACCACAAAGCGGTCTTAATTTATTGTCTAAAATCATCCAATATAATGACTACTTAGATACGAAACCGGACGTTAGCCTTGGCTTATCTAACGACAAGTGATCCGACAAAGTAGACCTGCATCAGATAATGAAATCATTCAAAATTTTCATCCTGAAACTTGGGGGATTCATATTCAGGTTTAATTGAAAACACTGAAAGCGGACATTCGACTAACCTCTCTTAGGGGCAACTTAGCGCCTTAGATTTTATGGTAACTTAGTGCGCAGAGAAGAAGTAAGGATTTGAAATATTTAGTGCTTATTGAGGTCAACTGTAAACCAGTTAGTTGACCTAAGCAGGTCTACATTTAACTTAAAAATATTCGACTTAGCGGACGTTGACATGATCGGTTTTAAGACTCATTTCATGAACAAAAAAGTAAAATACAGTTATAGAACGAGAGCAATATCTATGAGTGCGGCAAGCTTGAAGCCGCCTGTGAAGATTCTTCTTGGAAGACTCACTGTTTACTATTTAACGGTCAAAATTTACGAGTAAAAATCATCCAGCCTAACGTTCATTTGATAACGAAAGCCGAAGTTTTTAGGCTTTTACTTTTTTGGGGGGTATGGCGCAAAGGATACTAAAATTGATGCTTTTTTGTATGTATGTTTTGTGACCAGAGAATAGATGATGTACTAGTTCTATAAAATGATTACAAGTCAGTTACTAGGAAGTGTTTAAATGGTGGGTAACAACAATTAGTGTCACTTAGTTTTAATCAATAACACTACTTAAACGGTTGTTTACGTAGTTTAAACTGGATTTTTTGGTGATTTCTCTATAATTGCAAGTTAAATTCAATCATCTAACTATAGTTTTACACTAAAAGCATTATAAAGTAATGATTGTTGAAATTATGTAACAAGTTCAAATGGTTGATGAGTGTTGTTGTGTCGGGTTATTTTACAGTGTGTTTCATTAAAATTATTTTCAACCACCATCCTCTTGATATTGTTTAGTATTTTATGCATGGTATGATTTGTGCATTAAGTATGTAGAGTTTAATAATTTAGTATTAAACGTCCATCTACCAAATTTAATGGAAAAAAGTAAAAAGGAATAATAATATGAAATTTAAAGTTTTCAATACAACGTTAGCAGGATTAATACTTTCTGCTACTTGTTTAGTCAATATCGCTAATGCAGACATTATTGACCTTAATACATGGAGTCAACAGGGGGCTGCTGGTAATGGGAATTGGAGTGTTGCTGTAGATGGCTCTTCTGTATTGCAAACGATAAATGGTTTACCTAGTTTTTTTGTAAGCAATGAATCATTTATTAATAAAGAGTTTTCAGGAACATTTGGCGTAGAAACTGCTAGTGATGATGACTTTATGGGGTTTGTTTTTGGCTACAATGGTTTGGACGACTTTTATTTGTTCGATTGGAAGCAAGGAGCACAAGGGTCACCCCCACAGGAGGGATTTACTTTAAGTAAAATATCAGCTGGTGCGGATGTTGCCAATTTTAACCCCTTATGGACTCATTCTGGGGTAGGTATATCTGTTATAGATACAGACTATGGCAGTGGTCGTGGTTGGGTGGATAACAGTACTTATGACTTCACATTAGGTTATACAGATACTGAAATAAACATATCTATTAATGGGGGAACTTTCATTGATGAACAGGTATTTAGCATCAATAATCTGACTAACTCCGCTGGTAGTTTTGGTTTTTATAACCTTTCTCAATCTCTAGTAAGATACAGTGGCTTTGAAGAAGCTACATGTACCGTAGATTGTGGAAAAGTTGATATTCCAGAACCTTCAACACTTGCTATTTTCGCATTAGGTCTGATTGGTTTAGCTTCACGTCGAATGAAGAAATAATCTTAATTTGTTTTTTTAGTATTTGATTCTAGAAAACATCAATCGTCATGATTGGTGTTTTTTTTTGTGTCTGGTGATTGGTTAATGTTAGCTAATAGCTATCAGTTGACCTAAAGAATAACCAATAGCTAACGCCTTTTATGTGCAAAGAATGAACGTTACAAGATGAATGCTGAACGACTGCTGTGTGGCTTAGTTCACATTCAGGCTTAACGACTTATTGCCAAAGATCATCATCAAAAGACTCATGTTTTTATCTATGAGGAAACGTCCGCTATCAGGAGGCTGTTTACTCAATGTGGTTGTTAAGCCATGTCCGCTGTAGATCAAAATATACTAAAAATTTTAGAAAAAATTATCGAATGTTAACTTCCGCAAAGTGGCACTTTCTGCCCTTAACGTCTCACTTTAAAAAAATCGTGAATTCTAAATGAAGCTGATATTTTGTTAAGGACTTCTTGGTGCGCATTGGAGACATTAGCTATTGGTTGTTCTTAAGGTCAACTGATCGCAAAAAAGCAGACATAAGGTTTTATATCTGTAATGGTTCTTTGTGCCAATAACAGGCTTTCGCTAATAAATGATACTTACTCCAATACGTTCGCATTTTTACTTTTGCTTATCTCGTTTTAAGTTACCTATACCAATACGGAATTTAATGATTTTTAATTAAAATCAATGGATTGATGAATTAGTTATACCAACGGATAACATTTCAAGCCAACTGCTAACAAGTCAGTTGCTAGGTGAAAATAATGTGTGAATATACTGTCCTGATACGGTGTTCACGTGGTGAACAACAATAATCGGCACCATTGCATTTTAGTCAATTACACTACTGAAATACGTATTTCAGGTGCTTTAGAGTTAGT
>JABSOJ010000561.1 GCA_013216005.1 Alteromonadaceae bacterium
CTCAAATCTAAACTGACAACTGACACGATATCCAAAAAAGAGGGTAACTGTCAGATCAAGTCTGAGCTACTACAAATAAAGTGAGCCTAAAATCCTTAACTAGGTTTTCTGTTCCGTTGCACCTTAGACCCCTAAACCTATTGATTTCTTATTAACGTTTCCAAAGCCGTTTGTCGTTGGCTGGTATCTTGTTGCCTTATCGCCATAGACAATGCCTTTCGCGTACCAACAATCACAGCTAAGCTCTTTGCTCGGGTTAATCCTGTATAAATCAAATTCCGATAAAGCATTTTAAAGTGCTGCGTCAGTACTGGGATGATAACGTTTTTGAACTCACTACCTTGAGATTTATGAATGGTGATAGCGTAGGCTAGATCAAGTTCCATCATATCTTCTTTTTGGTATTCAACCTCCCTATTGTCAGGATAAAACGATACTGTACAGGTTAAATCTTCATTATTAAGCGTGATGATTTTTCCAATGTCTCCATTAAAGACATTTAAATCGTAATTATTACGACGGTGGATAACGCGATCACCTTCTCTAAATATTCGTTCACCTATGGTTAGTTGCATCTTGTCATGTCTCGGTGGATTTGCTTTTTCTTGAATCACCTTATTTAAGTTGGCCGTTCCAAGGCTACCTCTGGTCATAGGTGTGAGTATTTGTATTTCATCACCTTGTTGTTGATATTTTGGGATCCATTCAAGGTAAAGTTTTACCACCACATCTACCGCAGACAAGCCATAGTGCAATGAGGACCATGGGTGTATCTTTTTGATGACTGACTTGAGTGCCTGCACTTGATTCTCTGTTTGGACTAATTTTTCTAAATTCACATGGTTATATTTATCAGGAATAACAAAATCCTGCTCATAAGCTGATTTTATCTCTTCATGTGTTCTAAACTCAAATGGCGTTTCGTTGCCTGATGCCATCGTCTCAAGGGCTTGCGTTTGCCAATTAAAATATCTTTTTACTCTGGTCATAAAACTTATTTGTTCTTTTGTCGCTTCATCGCTGTCAATAAATAGACAATCTGCGCCGTTTTTCCAAATACCTGGGTGCTTAAACGGAGAGTCTATATATGGCGTTTTCCCTTTGTTAATTTCATGTGCAAATTTAATGATCAACGATTCTTTAGCTTGCCTAAATACTTTGGTTAACCGAAAACAAGGAATAACTTCAGAAGCGATAATATCTTTGATCACATTCCCTGCACCAACAGAAGGCAATTGATCGGGATCACCAATAAAAAGCACTTGGCATTTTTCAGGCACCGCTTTTAATAATGAAGCCGTCAAGCTAATATCGAGCATCGAACATTCATCCAAGATAAGAAAATCCGCATCTAGAGGCGTATCTTCATTTTTTTGGAACTCCCCACCTTTCCATTCAAGCAATCGGTGAATGGTCTTCGCTTCTCGGCCAATTACCTCTGACATGCGTTGTGTCGCCCGACCTGTTGGCGCAGCTAATAGAACATTTTTATTCATGGCTTCAAGTAAACGAACTATCACTAAGGTCGTGGTTGTTTTACCGCAGCCCGGTCCACCGGTTAAAATGGAAAACCGATGTTGGACAACTCCTTTCGCCGCATCGGCTTGCTCATCACTTAACGCAATAGATTTACTTTCACAATAACGTTTGACCCATCGACCAACACGATCTGGATCACTACTAATCTGGTTGTTCATGGCTTTGACTTTGTCGGCAACCGTTGCTTCATCATAAAATAACGTTTTCGAATAATAGCAAGCCTGTTCAATATCATCTTGAATTAATTGTCGCACCCTAAGCTGGTTTTCTTTTTTCATGATTTCAAGAAATTCAAGGAGACGCTCACCCAAGTGTAAGTCAATTAACTCTACAATCCCTGCATGGATTTGTTGTCCTGATAAATAACAGTGGCCTTGCTCACGACTCGCCGCTAAAACATGCTTAATTGCCGCAATCATACGTTGCTGACTCTCTTCACCAAGGCCAATACTTAACGCGACTTTATCAGCGGAGAAGAACCCTATGCCATAAAAATCATTGGCGAGTCGGTAGGGGTTTTCTGTGACGAGTTGTATTGCTTTATCACCATATTCTTTATAGATTTTAACGGCAAATAACGTACTGATACCGTGTGCTTGAAGAAACATCATCACGTCCTTGATAGCTTTGTGTTCAACCCAAGCCTGCTCGATCATAACTAACTTTTTCTTGGCGATACCGGGAACTTCGATTAGTCGTGTTATGTCATGATCAAAAATATCAAGCGTTTCTCCCTTAAAGTATCGAACAATCTTACTCGCTGTCTTAGGGCCTACGCCTTTAATTAAACCGGATCCAAGATATTTTTCAATGGAAGCGGTTGTAGAAGGTTTCTTTTCCATCGCAGAGCTGGCTTTAAATTGGCGACCGAATTTCGGGTCAATGGTCCATGCACCTTGAAATTCGATGGTGGCTCCAGCAAATACCTTAGTTTGATGTACGGTAACCGTTTCTTGCTGTGGGGAATTAAACGGTTGAACCCGTAAGACAGACCAGCCCGTACTTTGATTATGATAAGTCACTCGATTGACGATACCCGTCAATATTTCATTGATTACGTTCATTTTTGTATTTTTTGGTTATACGACCATCTTCTAAAATTATCGTCAACCACTTAGCTCGTTTCTTTAAGTAATTTGGGCACCAATCAAACCGGGTAACAGTTCATATTTGTGTATTATCATGTTTAAGTTGATACAGTCCATAGCCTG
>JABSOJ010000562.1 GCA_013216005.1 Alteromonadaceae bacterium
TCACATGGCAGCTCCTAGGCATCCATGCCTTCGCTGCATTAATACATCCGTGTATGTCGATGTGAAAGAACGGCGATAATTGTTAGAACTACAAATCTAGATCTGCAGGTAATTGTCCACCAAGTTTTTTCGCCAATTTAGACGACAGTTTGGCTACTATTGCATAAATGCTTAACTGTGGATTAACACCTAAACTTGTTGGAAAAAGTGAACCATCTAAAACTGACAAGCTTTCCAGCTGATGGAATTCACCATCATTATTACAAACAGAATGTTGCGGATCTTTGCCCATCGCCGAGCCACCCATGACATGAGCACTGACCAGTTGCCAGCGTAAAACTTCCTGAGGAAGGTTATTTATTGCTGTTTTAGCTTCATTCCAGGAAGTATATCCGAGTGAATCCATGTGAACGGGGAATACTTTTTTAGCGCCGGCAGCAAATTGCATTTCAGCCATTGATAACATCGCATGTTTTGCTCCCCGCCAAATCATCGAATTGGGGGAATAGTTCAGTTGCGGGTAATCATATTCGTCAAGCATGACCGAACCGCCAATGCTTTGTTCGTTAAAACCATCTCTTAGTAATGCGAGATTTGCCTGAAAGTTTGCAAATGCTTTCATTTGTTCACTATGTTGCTGATCATGTTGTTTCAGCATGGTAGAGACTAATAACGGGTGCAAAGGAGGTACTTCAATTTTATAGCCTAATTCACCTGTTACCCCATCGCGCCATAAAAATTCATCGCTGTAAATGCTTTGTGGGGCACCTGCAAAGCCGTTGACTTTGTCAGGCATTTCAGCCATTGAGATTGTCACGGGGTGCAAAAATGTTCGTTGACCAATTAACAGGTTAATTGTTGATAATTGGCTCCTTAGCATAATGGCAGGTGTTCCGATTGATCCAGCCGATAAAATAGTATGTTTAGCTTTTACGGTAGTGATATTTTTTTGTTTTATCTGGCCTAAATTATTCATACTGGTCAGTTTTACACCAACCGTTTTATCACCTTCAATTATCAGTGACTCAACTCTTGCTCTACTGATTAATTTAGCACCGAGATTTAATGCGGTTGGAATACAGCTTACTAACATTGATTGTTTGGCATCTAACGGGCAGCCCATTCCGCAGTAACCTAAATTGGCACAACCTTTGACATTGCGAGGTATTACATTGTATTTCCAGCCTAATTTTTTGGCACCATCAGCGAGCAGTTGGTTGTTCTTGTTAGGTGGTATTGCCCAGGGAGAAATATTTAATCGTTTTTCAACCCAATCAAACCAGGGGGAAAGTTCCTCGCTGGATAAACCATCAACGGTATGTTCTTTTTGCCAATGTTTCAGTGTTGATTCTGGTGTTCGAAAACTGGAAGTCCAGTTAACGGTAGTGGAACCACCAACGGCTCGACCTTGTAGAATTTGAATTGATTTATCGGCAGTTTGACGACCAGTGACTTCCTGATACAACTCAGCATAAGCTTCTTTTTCGTTCATTTTAAAGTCAGCTGAAGTCTTTAACGGACCTTCTTCAATTAATAATACTTTGAAACCAGAACGACTAAGTACTTCAGCTGCAATGCCACCACCTGCACCCGATCCTATGATCACTACATCACATTCAATTACCTGCTCTGGTGTGTCTACGGAATAATCTAAGGTATTTGGATATTGAATCGTCATTTCATTCTCTAAAATTTATTTTATTAATTGTAATTGCTAACGGGTCTTGTATAACCATTCTTTTGTAAGCGCCCGTTTATAATGGATATTGTTTTAATGTTGAACTAAACAAGTTTCGGTGGTCCGGGGTAACCAATAGCTTCCCAATGTTGTGGTTCGGCATATACGCTACTGATCATTAATTGGTGTAAACCAGTATATGCTTGTTGTAACAATGATAAGTTGCTTTCACGCCAATCCGTTAAAAATGCTGAAATTTGGTTTGGCGCGGCTTTTTGCCAACTTAACCAGACACCAGCTAAGACCATTCGGCCGATACTAGAGCCTAGCAGGTCAAATAATTCTCTAAGCTCAGCTTGAGTACGTAACGGAAGTCTTATTATTGCTTCGTCTATATTAACAATTGAGCTATCCAGATCCGGTGAAACAAGTAAATCGCCCAGCATAACGGGCACAAGTATTGTTATTAGTAACTGATCGTCTTGAGTTAAAAATTTTGTCGGCAAGTTTTTAGGGTATTCGATGGAATTATTTTGATACCACTGAAAAGCAGTCACCCCGCCAAGCAAAGTAATGCTGGTGCCAATAATAGATTTCAGGAAAAATCTTCTGTTCATATTTAGTTTATGTCCCAATACAAGTTAGACCACTTTAACTGAATAGGAATGTATTTCAAGTATAATTAATGTTCAAAATTGTACAAATGTATAAAATAGTGATGTAAATACAGTGTTATGGCAAATCATTCTGAACAAAGTATTCTGAACAATATATTCTGAACAAAGCATTCTGAACAAAGCATGTGAACAAATATAATGGTATCGAGCTTCAGATGAAAAAGAAGGAAATGCGGTATAAAATTGTAGGTCGAACGTCAGGTACTACTGAATAATTTACAAATAAAGCATAAAAACAATGGCGTAATAAACTTTTGTAGGGTGTTCTTTGATATAAAAATCATTATTTGGAATAAAAGTTTGTTGAGAATATTGGCACCAATCATTCGGGGTAACAATTGAAATAAAAAGTCTAAGGAGAAAACGTTAAAACCTGCGACAATTAATTTG
>JABSOJ010000563.1 GCA_013216005.1 Alteromonadaceae bacterium
ACAAATACATGGCTACATTTTATGACTTTTAAAGTCCATTTAAATCAATACCTTAAATGTGCGGAATGTAGGCTAAAAGGAACCTAATTGTTAGGACATTAAATCAATAACAATTTCAGGATAGTACTTTTCTATTAAACCTTTCATTTGCGGTTTACTGCTGAATCGAGCCCTACCTGTAGCCTCATCAATTACCGTTCTTCCTCTAAAATCTTTTAAATCATCGTCAATTGTGTTAATAAAACCACAGATATAAGGGGAATATAAAACATCAGTTGTTTCATTTTTATAGTTTCAAATTTGATTAAATTTAAATTTTAAAACGTTTCACTTTTTTGTGGTAATAAACTTCATATCGGCCATCTTAATGTGTTTATGAAACGTTTTGTATTAACACCTTTGGAATAAATAATTACTCACTACATTTACACTGCATAAATGTTAAACCTCATTCACTCAGTTAAATGAAACAGATTTTTATGGATATAATGAAAACGCAGTAAACGTTTAGTCTTTCCAGAACTTAACAAAAAGATACTTAGCCGCATTATTTGCGCTTTTTTCATGCCTATTTTTTTGGCTCTGTTCCATAATACTGTTGTCCCTCGATGAATCCCCTATTTTTAAAGGGTTAGGCGATAAATTGGTTTTTTAACGAGAATTAGTCACAGAGTCCTAGATATAAGGGTTGAGTTTAATTCCATTTGAAGGGACAACAATTATCTACAACAGAGCCATTTTTTTATACCTAATAATATAATTTCCTATTTTTAACTTTTGCCTGAGCATGCGCCCTGCTAGAATAGTCGACCAATAACTATTATCGCTTTTTTAACGGAAATTTTGTTCTATGCGCACTAGCCAATATTTACTTTCAACTTTAAAAGAAACCCCAGCCAATGCTGAGGTGATCAGTCATCAATTGATGTTACGTGCGGGCTTAGTTCGTAATGTTGCATCAGGTTTATATACTTGGCTACCAACAGGTTTAAGAGTCCTTAAAAAAGTTGAAAACATTGTTCGTGAAGAAATGGAACGCGCGGGTGTTATAGAAGTATCAATGCCAATGGTGCAACCTGCCGATTTATGGGCAGAATCAGGTCGCATAGACGATTACGGTCCGGAATTATTACGTTTAAATGATCGCCATAACCGCGAATTCGTTTTAGGACCAACTCATGAAGAAGTTATCACTAAATTAGTGAGTAATGAAATAAGCAGCTATAAACAACTGCCTTTAAATTTATTTCAAATTCAAACAAAATTCCGTGATGAAATCAGACCTCGTTTTGGTGTAATGCGTAGCCGTGAATTCTTGATGAAAGATGCATATTCTTTTCATTTAGACAGCGAATGTTTAGAAAAAACATATAAAATTATGTTTGACGCTTATTGCCGTATATTCGACCGCCTGGGTTTAAACTATCGTCCAGTACAGGCAGATTCAGGTTCAATTGGTGGTGAAGGCTCGCACGAGTTTCATGTATTAGCCGATTCAGGCGAAGATGATATTGCTTTTAGTGATATCAGTGATTTTGCCGCCAATGTTGAAAAAGCCGAAGCTTTGGCTCCCTATGGAAGCCGTCCTGAACCAACACAAGCATTAACAACTGTTGAAACTCCAAACGTTAAAACAATGACAGATCTTGCTGAATTTTTAAAAGTGGACGTTAAAACAACCGTTAAAACTTTACTTGTTTTAGGGTCAGAAACAAAAGATCAAACTCAACCGATTATTGCTCTAGTGCTTCGGGGCGATCATCAACTCAATGAAATAAAAGCCGAAAACCTTGATCAAATTGCAACGCCATTAACTTTCGCTACTGATGAACAAATTGTCGCCGCAGCGGGTTGTAATATTGGTTCTATTGGCCCGGTAAATTTATCGATTCCGGTAATTGTTGACCGAAGTGCAGCACATTTAGCTGACTTTGTCTGCGGTGCTAATAGCGATGACCAGCATTTCACCGGAGCAAACTGGGATCGTGATTGTGCAGATTATTCTGTTATAGATATCCGTAACGTTGTTGAAGGCGATCCTAGTCCATGTGGTCAGGGTAACATTGTCATTAAACGCGGCATTGAAGTTGGACATATTTTTCAACTAGGTCAAAAATACGCAAAAGCAATGAATTGCGGTGTGTTAACAGAATCGGGTAAAAATCAAATATTAACTATGGGCTGTTATGGCATAGGTATTTCCCGCATTGTTGCCGCTGCAATAGAGCAGAACCACGATAAATATGGTATTAAATGGCCAAAAGCAATAGCACCTTTTCAAGTAGCTATTGTACCGATGAACATGAAAAAATCAGCAAGAGTCAAGGAAACAGCTGAGACACTTTATACACAACTTCAGCAAGCAGGTATCGAAGTAATTTTTGATGATCGTAAAGAGCGTCCTGGGGTAATGTTTGCAGATCATGAATTAATGGGTACACCTGTACTGCTTATCATCGGTGAGCGTAATTTAGACGAACAAAAGGTAGAAGTTAAAAATCGCATCACAGGTGAAAAATCACTTATGTTGATCAGCGATGTGATGAGTTTGTTTAAAGATTAGTTTTTTAACCGATATTGAATAACTTAAATAACCTGACTACAGGCTATATTAGAACAAAAGGGCTTAACTGCCCTTTTTTATATTCATTGATAATGTATAAAACCCACCTTCCGCACATTTATTCGACCTGTACATTAATTAAACAGTGGCAAGAGGAAAGCTTTATGTAATACTGTTTA
>JABSOJ010000564.1 GCA_013216005.1 Alteromonadaceae bacterium
AGTGCGTACGTTATCTGGTTAAGTTTGCTAACAAATGATTTTGTTCTCATTGTCTTGCACCTCAATAAGTTACGTTCGTTTATAAGTATAGACAACAATTAGCTACAACAGAGCCTTTTTTATACAACTTCTGCTTATTAATTATATGAAATTGCTCTATACATACACTTGTCTTCGTACTTAAAAAATATTCTAATGTCCTTACCACCGCTCCTTGCTGTAATAGGTATTGATAATGTTATCTTCTTTGAAAATGCGTACCCAAGTAATTAAATATTCTAGTTTAAGTGACCACCAGCCCGATTATCATTTTATTTTAGGTTATTTTATGGGGTTGGCAACATGCCCTGTTCTGATACCTTTTTCTCGTTGGTTTGCCGACCTGTTTGGCACAGTAAATTTTGATGAATGCCATGAAATAGATTACATGAATGCAGTGTTGCAACTTTATAACACTCAAATGGAAAAAGTGATGCTGCAAGATTTAAAACTTCCTGCAAAATGTGTGTTGTCGAAGAAGAATATTGAAGCGTCACTGGCAAAAGGGCAGCCATTGCCACAGTGGTGCTCAGGTATGCTGAAGGCACTTGAATTTATTGAACACCGAAAGCTTAACAAAAATCAGAAGCAAGAGCTTCACTCTCTAAAAGATCTGTTACTTGGATATACCAGTGTAACTCACGCTAAGCAGGCTTTTTCGATAATGTCTGCCGACTATCAATATATTGCTCATGAATCTAAGCGGATGTTAGCGACTTACATATGCAATACCATTTATTACATGCGTTTCGCAGACGATGATTTGTCTGAGTTTGACTGTCTGCTAGATGGCGAAGATGAAGAATTTGACGAATATGGAGAATTTGAAGATATAGGTCAAGATGCATTTGAAGGCTTTATGTTCACGGTAATGACCGAAAGTGGTGCTTGTATCAAAACTGTATTGGATGAAGTTATTGGACATATTGAGGACGATATGGGGGAAGCTTTTATTAAAGAGAACACAGGATTATTTTGGGGGCTGCATCAAACCCGCACTTATATGACTTTACGATCACGGCGGGCAAGGCTTAATTTTTCAGATGGTAATTTGGCTGAAGCCATTGACGAACTACAGGAATTGTTAGTGCTGAATCCTAATGATAATCAAGCCAACCGATATCCGTTATTTAATTACTTGATTCTGGCTAAGCGCTGGCAGGAATTAGATAAATTGTTATTGACTACCGTTGAACCTAGCTTGTTTGTTTTTTCTGCCAAAGTGCTGTCTTGCTACGCACAGTATGGTGATTGTAAAGAGTCTAATGAATTGAAAAAACAGTTGAAAAAAGCGAATAAATATTTTGAAAGGTACATAACTGGTCAGAATAAAACACCTGAAGAGCCCCCTGAGTTTTATCAACCAGGTGAGAAAACAGAAGTGTTTGTTTATTTGAATATGGCAGGAAAAGAGACTTGGCGTTCTGTTGAAGGTTCGCTGTTTTGGTTGAGAAAAAAGTAAATGAGGGTTGCTTTATGATTAAGGTTAATAAACAAGATTTAGAATTTGCTATGGAAACGGCGAGTACAGACAGGTTTGAAATTTCAGCTTATGTTTGTACTGTAACGGGGAAAGTTTGGGTAGTTGGTTTTGAGGACGATTTGTGTGAATTTGATAGTCCACCTGACGATTTAGACGAAAATGAGCAATACATAATGGTTCCCACTAAAACCGATTTGGATTTAGGGCGTAAATTAGCGATAAAATTTACAGAAGCATTTGTTCCTGAAGAAATTGAAAATGTATATTCATATTTTCGTCGGGCCGGAGCATACGGTAAATTTAAAGTTTTGCTAAATTTCAAAGGGTTGTTAGAAAATTGGTATCAATTTGAAGCAGAGCATGTCGAACAGGGCTTAATAGAATGGTGCGATATGAATGGGTTACAACTTTTTGATGATGTTTAGTTGGTCATTTTAAATTGGTAATGTTTAGTTGGTAATGTTTAGCTGGTAATAGCCAGTTGTTCCGGATCAAAGCTAGGTTGATAAATATTTAACAACCTAGCTTTTTGTTTGCCCAGCGAAGCTCGCAAACCCGTCCACTTGAAAGATAGTGGAGTCACCCTGACTAAGGGGAAGATAATCCGAATGGCAAGCTAACGGTAGGGTCTGAAGGAAGCCATAGGAAGTTAGAGGTACACAACTAACCGTAACCTGCTTCGGCGGTATTGGTGGGTAAGCGTCCAAAATAGCGCGAAGCCCTATACTTAGTCAGACCAATATCGTGTTTGAGGGTGGAATTTCTAACAGGGAGCTAGTGCAGTAACTGGGGAAGCCTGGCATTGTATCTAATCAAAATGATTAGGCATATCATTTCAAGAGGTGACTCAAGAATGGTATGAGTGTGAGGTGGCAGATGAACCCATAGTAGTGAGTAAGGCTAGGCCGATGAAAGCCAGTAATGGTGTGGAGGACAAAACCAAGCCGACCTTTGCCAATATGTGTAAAGGAGCGAACCATAGTCAAAAGCATGGTAAGTTGCGAAGGGGGGAAGTATTCTTTAAGTGTATGAACGACGTGAATTTTTTTTATAGGCTCACAAGTATTTCGACGGAAATAAGCAAGAAGTGACGGCTAAGCAGAAATGTGGACGCTGAGAATTGAAGGCTGAGCAACGGAGGAATTGAAGACCGCTTAGGCAGATTGCCAAC
>JABSOJ010000565.1 GCA_013216005.1 Alteromonadaceae bacterium
AGTTTCGCTTGACGAACATCACCGCGACGTTTGATTTCAATTGAATCAACTATAGGGCTATGTGTCTGGAATACACGTCAAAAAATGAACTTTACAATATATAACAATAACTTAAGTATAAGGTGACCTATAAGACCCAACTAGAAAAATGGGAAAATCGAAAAATCGGGAAAATAAACAGCCTAAAATTCAATAATTTTCATCATCTTCATTTTGAAAAAGTACTGTGTAAGGGTACGCCATTTTCTATGTTTTAATGTGAATTTATTTCTCATTATATATGCCATTTATAAAGCTGCGGGATCAGGTCTTTCATTTTACATTAAGTGCAAAAAACAAGATCTGATAATCAGCAGTTAACGATAGGTGATCGAGTTAACTTTTAGTTAATCTTTAGTTAATTTTATTGCCATATAGCAATCCACATGATAGATTTTCTGGCAGACTCCCAATCAGGACACAAAAAAAACAAAAATAATTCCTTTTCACCTATATAAATTAAAAAAATAAATTATAGGCAAATTCATTTTCAACCTTTTTATAATTCATGAGGCGTTACATGAAAAACACAATTAGATCCGTTCTTTTTTCAATTTTATTCATTCCATATTTTGCATTTTCAGCTAATGATAGGGACGTTATAATTAATGAAGTAAGCTGGATGGGTACCACAAATAGCAGTTATGATGAATGGATTGAATTATATAACACAACATCTGATTCAATCGATTTAAATGGATGGACACTTAAATCTACCGATGGAACACCCAATATTAGTTTATCTGGAACCATACAAGCTTATGGTTATTTTTTACTGGAAAGAACCGATGATACAAGTGTGCCAGGTATTACAGCAGATAAAATATACACTGGCTCGATGACAAATGGTGGAGAAAATATAGAATTAACAGACGATTCTAATTTGCTGATTGACTCAGTAAGCACTTGGTATGCAGGGATTAATACTAGTAAAACAACAATGGAAAGGATTAATCCGCAGAGTATCGGGGATCAATCCACTAATTGGGGTAATGCAATCAGCAGTTATGCTGTTGGTTATGGAACTCCAGGAGCAATCAACTCAGTATTCAGTGATGGTCAGGGCTCTAGTTCAGATTGTACTTATCCTCAGAATTTAGAAGTTACATCTATCAATATCGGACAAGGTGATGCCACCTTAATTGCGACAAAAACTAAAATACTCCTGGCTGATGCGGGTGAAAGTTACTGGAATAGTCACAACGATGCTGACAAAATTGCAGCAGTAATTCATGACAAATATGGAGAAAGTTGCAATACCATCGATTACATTGTTATTTCTCATTTTCATTTAGACCACATTGGTTACATTCAATCTCAAGATGATGCAAATGGTGATATTATTAATGAAAATGGTGAACCATTGGTCGAAGGTGACAATATGCTGAGTCCAGTATTTAAAGCTGGACTTGCTTATCTTATAGAAGTAGCAGGGTTCAGTGTAGGTGAAACTATTTTAAGAGATTATATAACACATAATCCCAACAAGGCTGTTGCTGCCGGTGGTAGTAAAACATATAGAAACTGGAGAGCCTACTTAGCATCACCCAATGGACAAGCTTCTTTTAATCCCACTATAGCCGTTTTAGGAGACAGTCAGGTAGATATGGGAACGGTACAAGGTATTCCAGTGATCATAGATATTGTAGCACTCGATGGTGCAACACCAGATAACGCTTCAGGCTGTGATCCAGCTACTTACTTCGGTGGTTCACAAAACATATTACGAGGTGATCGCAGTGGATATGCAGTTACTCCTTCGGAGAACGATGTAAGTTTAGCTTTCATTCTTTCTTACGGGGATTTTCAAGCCTTTGTTGGTGGTGATTTATCGGGTGCAAATTATAGTTCAGGATTTGGATCCCGCTATCATGACGTAGAAACTTGTTTGGCAAATGACCAGACAGTACAAAACAAATACGGTAATCATCTGGAAATTATGAGAATAAACCACCATGGTTCAAAGCACAGTACTAATCAGGCGTTCATTGATGCTTTCAGTCCTGTTGTTTCAGTATTCTCAGTAGGAGATAATAATCTTTTCGGTCATATTAATTTACCTGTTCTTGATAGGGTTTTAGCTAAGAGTATCGGTGAAAATTCAGGCGCTGTATTTACAACTGAATCAGGGGCTGATTTCAGTTCAAGTAGCGATGCTTGTCATTCTACAAATAGTTCTTGGTGTGCTGAAATAGCAGATGGTGAATACCCGGGAGTAACCGAAAGCAATGAAATTGATGACGCAAACATTCAAATTATTGTACAAGCTGATGGTTCTTATACAGTACAAGGAGATTTAAGTAATATACCACTTGAATATCAGTCAAACTAAAGTTTAATTAAAAAAATAAAACGAATAAAACGGACACCCACTCTAACAGCTAATTTTGCAACATTGATTAATGATTTTTTACGTTGGGTGTCCTAATAAAATTTATTTAAACGGAAAAATTACAGTCGGCCATCGCTTCGCGATTATAGCCAACCATAATTTTACTAATCCCAAAAATAACATTGGCATAATCTATTCTGTCTCGCTATGTGCCCCATAGCGCCCTACGAAGTATGAAATTTTCTGTCCGTTGTATGATCCGAAACTTGACCTTCACAATCAATGACTCTTTATGTCGCCTGTGCGAACAAAAAGTCCTTT
>JABSOJ010000566.1 GCA_013216005.1 Alteromonadaceae bacterium
ATTTTCAAAATCTTCGTTTTTAAAAATAGCTCGAAGAGCATATGTAGTAACACTTTCAGGGGTTTCCGTTCAGGCACAAATTATATTCAAAAACACAAAAAACTTACCAATATTAATGATCTTCCCAAACATAAAGTAATAGCGACTCCCTGGCAGAAAAGCCCATTGAATGTTTATAAAACCAATGAATTTACTGAAAAACAGAAAATAAAATTAACCTATTTTGCTCACACAAATACCCTACCCAGTGCACTTGAACTTGTTTTGCACGATATGGGTATGGCTTTGTTACCAGAGTTTGTCATTCAATCGGCACTGGCGAAAGGTGAGTTAACGCAAGTACTCACTAATTATCAGGGAAGGCAATGGCCATTTTACATGGTGCATAGATTCCATGGAGAAAAACCCATTCATATCACTCGGTTCTATCAATTGGTGAAACATTATTTCTCAAAAATAAACAACTAGGTTACATCAATAATTTTTGATTCAATTTGAACTGGCTACTGGCTAACTCATTAACTGATTAACTGGCTAAATGATTGGAAATAATTTCAACATGGTTTGCCCATTTTTATAATCCACAGGAATAGCAATAAGCTGATCATTCACCTCCAGGACCAATGACGGAAAACCTTGTATTGGCATTTTTCTAACAGCCGAAATTTCATTTTCCAATTGCTGATCCAGCGCTTTGCTCTTCATTTTTTGCTCGAACATTTCAGCATCAAGACCAATTGAAGCAGCAATATCAACTAATGTATCAATATCTGAAGGATTCTTTGCATTTAAATAATATGCCTGCTGAATGCCCAAATACATCGCTTGCTCTAAATTGTACTCCCGTGCAAGCAATACTGCCCGGCATGCGGGATAAGTAGAGCGTCTTGGTTGACAGTGAGTCCAAAAATCAAAGTTGAATTGTGACCCTAACTGCTGAGAGATCTTGTGCCATGTCTGCTGTAAAAAAACCTGCATTTCATCTGGCATAGCTTCATCTGAATCTGCGGCCAATCCACCCACACGGTATTGAATATTAACCACTGACTTTAACTTATCTTGCAAAGTTAGCCAGGTTGACCGATAACCCCAACACCAACTGCACATGGGATCATAAACGTAATATAAAACAGGTTTTTTCATGCGATTCTTTTATTTTTCTTTAATAGGACGACTTGGTCATCCTACGGTATTTTATCAAAAATCGCACTTTCCACTCTAGTATTTATAAAAAAAATTAATCAAACAAGTATTAGTCAAACAAGTCAGTACTGAAATATCTTTCCGCATTATCAGCAAGAATAATAACAATATTCTTTTGAGCTAACTCAGCTCGTTGACCCACAACCGCTGCTGCTTTTAATGCAGCACCAGAAGAGATCCCAACAGGTAAACTTTCTAAACAGGCGATATCACGCGCAAAAGTAATTGAATCTTCATCACTAACAGTAACAACTTCATCAATTAAATCAGTTCGTAAAATATCAGGAACATGTCCGGAGCTTAACCCTTGAATTTTATGTATTCCAGAGCGCCCTTCTGATAAAACAGGACAAGAGGCAGGTTCTACAGCGAACACTTTTAATTTGGGATTACGCTGTTTTAATGTTTGCGCGATACCTGAAATAGTACCACCAGTTCCAACTCCGGCAATCAACACATCTACCTTACCACCCGTATCAGTCCAAATTTCTTCAGCCGTGGTTTCAGCATGCATTTTCGAATTATTCTGGTTACCGAATTGATCAAGCATGATCGCATTTTCTCTTTCATCGATCATTTGCTTCGCTTTATCAATAGCGCCTTTGGTTCCCTGATCACGGGGAGTTAATACCAAATTTGCGCCATAATGTTTAATCAGCTTACGACGTTCGATAGACATATGTTCCGGAATAACAATAGTTAACGGTATTTTATTCATTGCACAAATCCATGCACAAGCAACACCGTTATTTCCTGAAGTAGCTTCAATGATCTCTGTTTGCGGCCCAATCCGACCTTCACTGATCATAGCTTCTATCATTGCTAAAGCCGGACGATCTTTTATTGAACCCGCCGGATTAAAAAATTCAATTTTAGCCAGAATATTGGCAGAAACATTATGCGCTTCTGCAAAACGACTCAAACGGACCAAAGGCGTATTGCCGATAGTTTGAGTTATATCATCATAGATAAAACCACGTCCGTGTATAATTTCACTATCATTCACAGCTTCGTTTAATATATTTTCCGCTAAATTATTCATTTTTTCACTTAAATTATGGTGTTAAGTCTAAGCTCACTTCAGGATACTGAATATGATCAACCAAAAGAATGTACAGACTTAACAATTAAAAGAACAAAACAATTATTTCATGCTAGTACCAAAATTAGTTTTCTAAGTTGACTTGTTTTTTACATAAATTAGAAAATATTACCTTTATAACAAAGATTACTAGAATTATTTTTCTTTGTGATATAAAGCTAATTTTCACTTAATGAAAAACCCACAAAAATGCGGGCTTTTAATCTCCAGAGTTCTTTTATTACTACAGTAAGTAACTTACTGTAGTGAGTTACTTACTGTAGTGAGTTACTTACTGTAGTGAGTTACTTACTGTAGTTAATTACTTACTCAAGTTTCGGAGTTCAAAAAAACCAAATAAAAGCACTTAAGCGTATGATTTAAAGGAGGTTGACGCCTCATTGT
>JABSOJ010000567.1 GCA_013216005.1 Alteromonadaceae bacterium
CCTGTTAACTCACTAACTGATCAATTATAAAAACAGGCAACCCCTTTGATCACTTCAGCCAAGTCAGTATCAGGGTGTACCAAGCGGCTTTTTTGTTCAAGTTCCAATTCTGGTAATAATTCATCATAAATCCACTCTTTGAAACCTTGATCGCCAATGATTGTCGCATAATTGTTATTACTATAAAAATTGGCCGTGTTTTCATCAACACCCTTAGCAACAAACTGTCGATATCCTTCAAAGCGATCATGATGGCCCAGTATGCCATAGGTTCTATCTCTTTCTAACCAGCTTTGAGGTTCTGCAAGACCTACAAATGCGGGATAACTAGACCAACGATAATCATCCAGCTTTACAACCAAAGGGCTTTTCATATAAAATTATAACGATGGCTGTCCGTTTTATTTTCACTTAATATAAAATTATAACGATGGCTGTCCGTTTTATTTTGCGATGGCTGTCCGTTTTATTTTACCGAAAAAATTAATTGAATAGGTTATCTGTTGCCATTAACAATTCGCTTATGTCAAAACCGTCTACTTTATAACCAATTGTAATTATATTTATTAATATTCAAAGCGTACGATAGTGTTCGTAGGGAAGTGGATGCTTTCCTTTTTTGTACGTTAATCTGTCATTACAACCAAGTTTTATTCAAGGAGTTACTTAAAATGTTACGTTTCAGGCAAAAGAAAATCATAGCGGTATTTGTTTTGTTAAGCCTATCACTCAATTCATTCGCTGAGTCGGGTCTTAAGGAAAAGAGAAGTACAAATTTAGTTGAATTATTTAAAGTTAAAGCGCATGCAACAGATCATATAAAAAGTATAGAGGCAAGACTGTTAGCTACTGACGATGCTGTTCAAGAAGAGTTATTGGTGGAATATGCGCAGTCTTTATTGTATTACCAGGACCGTCATAATAAAACGGTAGATTCAAAAGGCACTACATCAAAGGGGGTCAGTTCGCTTAGTGCAAATGGTACTAGTGGTAAAGCTTCAAAGGTTGATCGTTCCAAAGGACCATATTCAACTAATAAAATTTATCGTAAAGCACTAAATGCTTATAAAAAAGCGTCTAAATTATCGTTGAATAAAAGCCGGATCAAGTACACGCGTGAATTATCTGAATTAGCGGTTAAGCTGCAAAATAAAGAGGAGCTGGTTCAAGTTTTTGATGAGTTGTTACAACATGGTGGGGATGAATCAGGTACTTATCTTGCGCATGTTGATTATGCTGATGGGTTAGCTAAGTTTAAGGATGATGAGGCTGAGGTTCAGTTTTTATCGGCGGTAAATCTGAGATCACCATCGGATGGTGTTGAAGCTTATTTTATGTATGCAAATTATCTTTTAAAAATTGATAGGTTACGTGAGGCACTAAGCATTTTAGATAAATTTACTTTTGATGAAAGAAGTAAATATGTGCACATAATACGGTTAAAACAAAAAATTATGCATAAGTTGAATTTAAATACTGTAGAAATTGACAGAGAAATAGAAAAATTAAGGAAAAGTTTTATTGGAAGTCCGTTTATTGGGGGGATTGAAAAATTTAAGGTTAAGGTGAATAATGTTCCTAGTAATAGTTTAAACTTATCATTTGCACATGCATTCACTTTCTCACACAACAATGTATATGACGATTCAAGAGGGAAATATGCGAGTGATTGGTTATATACATCTGAAGGGGATCGTTTCTCTCTGCATCTTATTAATGCAGCTGAAGTTATATACAATGAAGCTAGGGGAGATGGTAATAGAAGTCGAATTGCAGTTGCTTGGGCCATTCGGAATAGGGCGTTAATCGGTATGAATAATTGTAGTAATTACCCCGGAGGGGAAGGACACCCAACAGTTAATATTTGTAGACTATTGTTGAAAAATGGACCGTTAATTTATAATGTCGATGCGACAGAAGTTTACCCTAGATATAGCTGTGTCGTTCATGGTGGAACTGTTCTTGTAGGTTCAAAACACACTCAGATGAACGATGCGCATGTTAATATTGAAAGCTTGAAAGCTTCGGGTGTGTTATGGGATATTTCTAATGTTTTTCACGGTTGGGAACCAGATCCTACTGGAGAGGAAATTTTTTCATTAAATGTAAGTTTTAGTAATTTGGAAAGAAATGTTAATACGGGCAATCCTAACGGAGCCCAAGAGTGGCGTAAACAAAACTATTGTGCAGAAAATCATCACTGTAAATCAAGACTAGGTAATGTGGGTAGTGACCTACCAGATCCTGGAAATACTTGTCCGTATGGCGACTATTCCGAGTCTGAAATTTTCTTTTGGGGGCAGAAACCAAAATATTTTCAGCTGCATTTACTTGATGAGTAGTATTTCATATGTGTGATTCATAGAGATCGTTTTAATTTAGCGCTCTCTAAATCACGTTTATAGTTTGATAACTGAATTTGCTCATTGTGGGGTTCATAAAAGCGCAGTATTTCATCTGTAAAAGTGTTTTATTACTTACTTCATAGTATCTTTTCATTGGTGTTTTCCATTAGGAGCACTGTGGGAACGTTCCCAATTATAATAATGTTGCCACTCGGCTAATTGTGTAAAGTTAATTACTCACGAATACCACTATTATTTATCAGCAGTTCTCAGTGAGAATAACAGCCGTATAAACAAAGGGGTGTAGTTGATATCTAAAAATAGTTTTCGCGCTATTCTAT
>JABSOJ010000055.1 GCA_013216005.1 Alteromonadaceae bacterium
AACCATTATTAAACAAAACATTCCAAAAAATGGTAGCGGTATGATGACTATAAACTTAAAAGCCAAACCAAATAATAATACCGTTGCTGCCATTTTTAATTTAACGCCGCTAAAAAAGGATTCAACCACTAATTTAGACGACTTAGCCCCTGCATATATAAATGCTTTGTAGGCAAATATAAAGTTAGGGATTATGCCTATAGCACCACCTGTCAAAACAGAGTAGGCGTAGGATAATCCCCACATAAAATATGTTACTAAAACACAAGTAAAAACTACGAATAATGAGAAGCCTATTTGTTGATAGGCAAACTTGCGACCGGGTTTAACTAAGGCATTATGTCTGCTCAAGCTCACCAGCCACTCCAACGAAAAACTTCGTAATATCCATGCGTTATTTATAATACTTCTAAGGTAAAAACTTCGACTTCTAAAAGTCAGCGCAAGTATACTGATTTATGTTGTTAATGCAACAAAATAGGGCAGTTAGCGCCCTACTTTTGTGCTATTAAACGTTAAAGTGTATTTTAAACAACCAATAGACTAGGAAGAATGGAATATAGAGACAATTCCATCGAGTTCTTCAAGGTTGGTATAAGTGATTACTAATTTACCTTTACCTTTTTTATTGTGATTAATAGTAACTTGTGAACCTAATTTTTCAGATAAATTTTGTTCTAATAATTTTGTGTCTGGATCTTTTATTTTTTCGATTATCTCTTTTTCCGGTTCCTGAACTTTCTTAATTAAAGCTTCAGTTTCTCTAACCGTGAGCTCTTTTGCCGCCACAGTACGTGCCGTAGTGGTTTGCAAATCACCATCTAACGCTAAAAGTGCTCTGGCGTGTCCCATTTCAATATCGCCATGCTCAAGCAAGGTTTTTACTTCTTCATTTAAGTTATTCAACCGCAGTAAATTGGTCACTGTGGTCCGGGATTTACCAATCGCTTCTGCTACTTCTTGATGAGTTAATTCAAACTCGGTCAATAACCGTTCTAATGCAATAGCTTCTTCCATCGCATTAAGATCTTCCCGCTGTATATTTTCAATTAAAGCAATAGCAACCGCGGCTTCATCAGGTACATTTTTTATTAAACATGGAATAAATTCTAATTCTGCAAGTTGAGCAGCGCGCCAACGACGCTCACCCGCTATTATCTCGTAACTGTTTTCACCAACTAAACGAACAACAATTGGTTGAATAATACCTTGAGAACGAATTGAATTAGATAATTCTTCTAATGCCTCAGCTGACATATCTTTTCGAGGTTGATATTTACCTGGAATTAATTGCTCAAGGGGAATTTTTTGTAATTCACTTTTTTCATGAATAACCTTTACTGTTACATTTGATTCATCCATTTCGCTTTTTTTTATTGATGGTGTTAATAAAGCGTCAAGACCACGGCCTAAGCCTCTACGTTTAGATGGGCTCATAAAATTCCTTGGGATTTCTGTGGGGTGTTAGAGTGCTGACATTGAGCAACATAATTTTAGTCAGCTACTTTTTCTATTTGTTTTTTCTTAGCTTGTGAAATACGACGCAAAACTTCTCCTGCTAACGCCAAATAAGCTTTTGCACCAGTAGATGATTTATCATAATACATAACTGGCGCACCGAAGCTGGGAGCTTCTGCTAAACGAACATTTCTAGGAATAACCGTTCTGTAAACTTTATCACCAAAATGTCGTTTAAGTTGCTCTGAAACATCATTTGCTAATCGATTACGCGGATCATACATGGTACGTAATATACCTTCAATATGAAGTTCAGAATTTACCACTGAAGTTAACTTCGAAATTGTTTCCATTAACGCGGTTAACCCTTCTAATGCGTAATATTCACATTGCATTGGTACTAAAACAGAATCTGCTGCAGTCATCGCATTAACCGTTAACATATTTAGAGAAGGTGGGCAGTCAATGATAATAAAATCATAGTACTTTTTAACTGAGTCTAATGCATTTTTTAAGCGATGCTCACGTGAATACACTTGCATTAATTTAATTTCAGCAGCAGTAACATCGGTATTAGCAGCAATAAGATCATAAAGACCGCTAGTTTCTTTTACTACAACTTTTTCAAATGCTTGTTCTTCAATTAAAAGTTCATAACAAGTGGCATGTACTTCACATTTATCAACTCCACTTGCCATAGTAGCGTTGCCTTGAGGATCTAAATCTACTAACAACACTTTCCGTTTTGTTGCTGCTAAAGATGCAGCTAAATTAACCGAAGTTGTTGTTTTACCAACCCCACCTTTCTGGTTTGCTACAGCTATTATTTTTCCCACAAGATCCTCGATATTATATTTATTGTTGTAAAATCATAAACAAAAATAACATGTTATTAAGCTTGTTCTTTTAATACTTTCAACAACAAACTAATATCAACATATACCTAAATAACTTGGAAATATTGTATTGAAAATTTCCAAGTCGTTTGGGTATAATATATTTTGTTTTAAAAATAATCACTTATTCTTTTTCAATTCTATTAAATGTCTTTCTCCGTTTAATTGCGGAACGACAATTTGGTGACTGGCAGTCATTTTTATATTTTCAGGTAATTGTTCAATTTCATCCGCAGGATATTGACCTTTCAGCGCATAAAAACATCCTTTTTCAACAGCTATCAAATGTTTACACCATTTAACCATATCATTCAGTGAAGAAAAGGCTCGACTTAATACACCATCAAAAAGTTGTTCAGGCCGATATTTTTCTACTCGTGATAATTCTGGTTGAACATTTTTCAGTTTTAATTGAAAAACCACTTGTCTTAAAAAAGTAATTCTTTTTCCTAAACTATCCAATAATACAAAATTTTTGTCAGGATTCAATATAGCTAAAGGAATACCCGGTAAACCAGGGCCAGTGCCTACATCGATAAACTTCTGACCCTTTAAATATTTTCCTACCATTAAGCTATCCATAATATGTTTTATTAACATATCATTAGGATCTCTTACCGCAGTTAAATTATAAGCTTTATTCCATTTAACAAGTAATTCTATGTATTGAATAAGGAGATTTATCTGTTGTGTTGATATTTCTAGATCTGTTTCACTTATGAGTGATTTTAATTGGCAATGTAACGTCATTTAACTTCTTTTATGCTGATTCACGCTTATTTACGTGTAATAAGCCATGTTTTTTTAAGTAGACTAATAATAACGAAATAGCGGCGGGAGTAATACCAGAAATTCGAGATGCTTTACCAATTGTTTCAGGGCGCGCATCAGATAACTTGGCAACAACTTCATTTGATAAACCAGAAATTTGTTTAAAATCAAAATCTAACGGGATCAATGTGTTTTCATTACGTTTTTTCTTGGCTATTTCGTCTATTTGTCGATCAATATAGCCAGCATATTTTGTTTGAATTTCAATTTGTTCAGAAGCTTGTTTGTCTTCAATTGCCGGACCAAAGGCTTCAATTTTCATTAATTCGTCATAACGAACTTCTGGACGACGGATTAAATCTTCTAAATGACTTTCCTTACTTATAGGACTTTTTAGTAATAGATTTAATGATTCAACTGCTTGATGATCTTTTTGAACCCATAAAGATCTTAAACGTTGACGTTCAAGTTCAATGTTTTCCATTTTTTCATTAAAGCGTTGCCAGCGTTGATCACAAATAAGCCCTATTTTACGACCTTTTTCTGTTAATCGGATATCAGCATTATCTTCACGTAATAATAAACGATATTCTGCACGGGAGGTAAACATACGATAAGGTTCTTTAGTACCTAAAGTTGATAAATCATCAACTAAAACCCCCAAATAAGCTTCGTCACGACCTAAAGTAAAATCATCGAGTCCTTTAACCCGGCAAGCGGCATTGGTTGCAGCCAGTAAGCCTTGAGCACCCGCTTCTTCATAACCGGTTGTACCATTGATTTGTCCTGCAAAATATAAGTTTTTAATAAATTTACTTTCCAGCGTTTGTTTTAAATCACGAGGATCAAAGTAATCATATTCTATAGCGTAACCTGGACGGGTAATGAACGCATTTTCAAAACCTTTAATTGATCGAACAAGATCTATTTGAACATCAAACGGTAAACTTGTAGATATACCATTAGGGTAAACTTCATTTGTCGTTAAACCTTCAGGTTCAACAAAAATTTGATGGGAATCTTTATCTGCAAAACGATTTATTTTATCTTCAATTGAAGGACAGTATCTAGGACCAACACCCTCTATAACACCTGTGTACATTGGAGAACGGTCTAGACCTTGACGAATAATATCGTGGGTTTTTGTATTAGTATGAGTGATATAACAAGATATTTGTTCCGGATGATCCTTAAGTGATCCCATAAAAGAAAATACCGGCCTTGGACTATCTCCAGGTTGCTCTTCCATTACAGAATAATCTAGAGAACGGGCATCTAATCTTGGTGGTGTACCTGTTTTTAAACGATCCATTCTAAAGGGTAAATCACGAAGCTTCGCGGCTAAATTCATGCTGGCTGGATCACCTGCACGTCCACCCTGATAGTTATTCAAACCAATATGGATTTGGCCAGCTAAAAATGTACCTACGGTTAACACAACTGATTTTGCTTTAAATTTCAAACCCATTTGAGTTGAAATACCAACCACTTGATCGTTTTCTAAAATAAGATCATCACAGGGTTGTTGAAATATCGTCAGGTTTTCTTGATTTTCTAAATATTGTCTGACAAAAGATCGATATAAAGATCTATCCGCTTGTGCTCTAGTTGCCCGAACTGCTGGGCCTTTGCTTGCATTTAATGTTCTAAACTGAATTGCAGCATGATCGATGGCTGTTGCCATTAATCCACCTAAAGCGTCAATTTCTTTGACTAAATGTCCTTTACCAATACCGCCAATTGCAGGGTTACAAGACATTTGTCCCAAGGTATCAATATTATGTGTTAATAATAATGTTTTACAACCCATTCGTGCTGCAGCCAGTGATGCTTCTGTTCCAGCATGACCACCACCAACAACTATTACGTCATAATATTCTTGATACCACATAAATTTTTAAAGCCTTTTAATTTTATTTAAATTATTTGCTAAATCAAATTTGAAAAATTAGTTCAGAAAAATTGAGGGACGTATTTTAACTTTTTTTTACTAAAAGTTAAACGATCAAATTGCGAAAAAGATCTTATCTTGATCCTCTCTTAATATAATAAGATCTTTATATAGATCTTATTATTATTACTATTAGGATCGTCTTTTTGTGTGGATAAGTGGTTTTTCTTCATAATAATCATGTTGTTTTACTACTTGTTAACTTGTGATCAAACATTGATCAACTAGCATATAACCTTTGATCAAAAGTGCTAGTTATCCACAAGCAAATAAAAAACGGATTCTGTTCACTGAATAATAATAAGAAATTAATAGGTTTTACCCAGACTTATCCACAATGGACTTTTTTTACGATCACAATTGTTAATAACTTATGAGTAAGCTTGTTATAAATGATCTATTACTTGCGTGATCCATGTTTGTGCTAATGCTTCAGGATCTATATCTAAACTCATATCTATGGTAAATATATCTTTTTTATTAGTGCAACCCTTTGATATTAGTAGGTTCATTATATTTTTTGCAGCATAGCAAAAGGTATCGTAATTTGAATCACCTAAGCCGATCGTAAGAAAATTGATTGGGGATAGATCTTGATCGTATGATCTAAGATCAGTGACAAAATTTTGAATGTTATCGGGGTAGTCACCTGCACCGTGTGTGCTGGTCACAATGAGCCATATTTGATCTTTTTCTGTTTTTTGCTCTATTAGATCTGAAAAAATGGGTTGAAAATTGAGTTTTGCCTGATGCCCTTTTGCAATAATTACCTCTTCACAGGCTTCAGCAACATACTCAGATCCTCCCATCATACTGCCAACTATAATTTGAAATAATGCCATTTTGATGCCCTTTTTAAATAAAATATTGCTATTTTAGTTTATATTTTGTTCGTGATTTTAAGGTTATTTTAACCTAAGTGAGAAGTTTTGGCGTGGGGGAGTTATTAAAATTATTCAGATATAGTTAGTGATATTAAATAGTTTTTTTATTGGCTCTTAATCAAATTAAGAGCCGCGTATTTAATTTTTATTTGTTTAGCAATATTTATATTTGATCATTTACCAATACAAAATGAACTAAAGATCTTTCCTAATAAATCATCACTGGTGAATTCACCTGTAATTTGATCTAGTTCTTGTTGGCAAAGGCGTAGCTCTTCCGCTAGTATTTCACCTGCAACGTAAGATTCCAGTTGTTCTAACCCGGTAATTAAATGTTGATGAGTATTATCCAGTGCAACTAAATGGCGTCGCCTAGCCATAAACCCCCCCTCAGTGCTTCCCTGATAACCCATAATTGTTTTTAAATGATCTTTTAAGTCGTTAATACCTGCGCCTGTTTTAGCTGATAAGGTAACAATTGAGTGCTCAGTTTCATTTGAATTTTCAGTGTCAATAAATTCACTGTAACCTGTTGGACTTTTACTTATATCAGCTTTATTCCTAATTATGGTTAAGCCAATATTCTTGGGCAGTTTGTCAAAAAACTCTGGCCAATCAGCCTTGATAGTGAGCTCATCACTTTCTATTGAATTATGATCAGTTGAATCGACCATCAGTAAAACTCTGTCAGCTTTATTTATCTCCTGCCAGGCTCTTTCTATACCGATCAGTTCTACTTTGTCACTGCTTTCACGTAAACCAGCGGTATCAATAATATGTAAAGGCATGCCATCTATGTGGATCTGTTCAGAAAGTACATCGCGAGTTGTACCGGCTATATCTGTTACAATTGCGGTTTCCTTGCCACTTAGAGCGTTCAGTAAGCTTGATTTACCTGCGTTTGGACGGCCAGCAATAACTACCCGCATTCCTTCTCTGATAATACTGCCTTGTTGGGCCTGTTTTTTAACATCACTGACTTTGTTAATGATCTTTTTTAGATCGTTTACTATTTTTTTATCAGCCAGAAAATCTATTTCTTCTTCAGGAAAGTCTATCGCAGCTTCAACGTACATACGCAAATGAATGATTTCTTCTACCATCTGATGTATAAGTTTAGAAAAATCGCCTTGTAAAGAGTGTAGGGCGCATCTCGCGGCCTGTTCTGAACTTGAGTTGATTAAATCAGCTATGGCTTCGGCTTGGGTTAAATCCAGTTTATTGTTTAAAAAAGCTTGTTCACTGAATTCACCGGGTTTTGCCATTCTAATGTTTGGTTGGTTGAGTATTTCTTTCAGTAACATATCCAAAATTACCGGACCACCATGACCTTGTAGTTCTAGTACATCTTCGCCAGTAAAAGAGTTAGGCCCTTTAAAAAATAAAGCTATGCCCTGATCAATTACTTGTTTATGCGAATCTAAAAAAGGTAAATATTCAGCTTTTCTGGTTTCTGGAATTTTGCCAAGAATAGCTTGTGCAATATTTTTTGCTTGTGGTCCTGAAACTCTAATAATGCCTACACCTCCTCGGCCTGGTGCTGTAGCTTGTGCGGCAATTGTTTCTTGATGATAGGTAGATAAGGTATGATCGGTCATATAAAAGTTCCTGAAAATTATACAGGCCATTATATTTGCAAAAGGTTTTTCTATAAACTGATTATTTATATTGTTGTGATTTTTTGTGCTTAATATTAATAAAAAAGACGACCTACTGGTCGCCTTCATTACTTTTAATTTTTTATTATACCTAGGAAATCCCTCTTGGAGCCCTTTATCCATGGGAGTCTAAAAGTTAATGATTAATTAACTAGTGACATTTCAGGTGGGTTTTCTATTACATATTTGTACTTGGCTAGCAGGTTATGGTTTTTGTTCCTTAAACTTTAATATTAATTTTTAATCTTTTCTTTGATTTTAGCTTTTTCAATACCACTAAAGATTATTTTCATTTGGATAATTGATATGAGGTTACTCACCACCCAATATAGTACTAAACCAGATGGGAACCATGCCATAAATACTGCAAATACCATTGGCATATATTGCATTATTTTTTGCTGCATTGGATCCTGTATTGTCATAGGTTGCATTCTTTGCATGACAAACATGCTGATACCCATTAATACCGGTAGTACGAAATAAGGATCCATGGATGATAAATCTTGAATCCATAACATAAATGGTGCGTGTCTTAATTCAACACTTTCTAAAAAGACCCAATATAAGGCTAAGAATATGGGCATTTGTATTAGTAAAGGTAAACAACCTCCTGCAGGATTAACTTTTTCTTTTTTGTAGAGTTCCATCATTGCCTGAGACATTTTTTGGCGGTCATCACCGAAACGTTCTTTTAATGCCGTCATTTTAGGCTGTAGTGCGCGCATTTTAGCCATTGAAGTGTATTGCGCTTTAGTTAAGGGATACATACCACCTTTAACTACTAAGGTGATCATGATAATTGCAACACCCCAGTTTGATACGATAGATTGAATTTTAATAAGTAACCAGAATAATGGTTTGCTTATCATAAACAAGAAGCCGTAATCTATTGTTAAGTCTAAATTATCAGCAAGTAGTTCCATTTCATTTTGATCTTTAGGACCAACATAAAAAATGGCTGAGGTTGTCATTTCACTGTTTGGAGGAACGGTTACCGCTGGTGATTTAAAACCTATTACAGCCTCTCTGTTTGATGAAAATGTTGTATATAATTGATTCATTTCTGATTGATTAGGTATCCAGGATGAAACAAAATAATGTTGTAACATTGCAACCCAGCCAGCTTGGGTTGAAATATTTAAGTTTTTATCTTCAATATCGTCGAACGCATATTTTTCGTATCTATCTTCAGAAGTTGAATAAGCAGCACCACGGTAAGTAGGAATTAATCCGCTTGAATCATCAACATTCGTTGATTGTTTCAGTTGTCCGTACATTTGTACGCTTGCATTGTTCATGGTGTTATTTTTAACAATATAATCAACAGATACGCTATATTTTGATTTGATAAAGGTAAATCTTTTTATAATTGAAAGACCATTAAAATCAGGGTAGGTTAAATCAACTATTAATTGTTCGTTGCTATCTAGTTGAAAGTTAGTGGCTGAGGTTTGATAAATAGGACGTCCGGCTACAAGCCTGTCAATACCATTAGCTCCTGTTAAACCACTTTGTGCTATATATTTTTGCGATCCATTTTGCATAAGTGTATAAGGGATACCACTGCCTTGTTCGGTTTCATAGTCGATAAGTTTTACGTTGACGATATCTCCACCGCGAGTATTTATCTGTATTTTTAGCACATCAGTTGTAATATTTATCAGCTGTGCATTTGGCTTTGAAGACTCTACATTTGTAGTAGCCATTGCTACTTCAGAAGATTCAGGAACAAAGTCACCATTTGAAAGTGTTGTATTTTCAAATGATTGGTTTATTGCTGGTTGATTAACAATTGGGGCATTTTCTGTTTGCCATTGTTGAAACAGTAAATAACTCACAACCATGAGTGCTATAAAAAGAAAACTGCGTTGGGATTCCATAATTTGTTATTTCTCTTTTTTTGAGGTTGGCACGGGATCATTTCCTCCCGCATGTAATGGGTGGCATTTTAGTATACGTTTGCTTGCTAGCCAACAACCTTTTATTACACCAAAGTTAATTATTGCTTCAATAGCATAAGATGAGCAGGTTGGATTGAATCGACAGTTATTCCCTAACAGTGGGCTAAGCCATCGTTGGTATGCCTTTATGAAGGATATTGCTAGCGTTTGTGGCGCTGAATTACTTTTCGCCATATTTTTTCTAATTGTTGATTAATTTCACTATTATCTAGTTTATCCGTTCCGGATTTAACCATAACCACCATATCTATATTAGGTAAATTATGTTGATTTAAACGGAAGCTTTCACGGATCTGTCTTTTAATACGATTTCTTTGCACAGCTAATTTAATACGTTTTTTAGCTATGGCTAAACCTAAACGATTTCGTTGATCTAAATTTGGTGTGATTAAAATGGTGATATGGCTAGAGCCAAAGCGGAGTGGTTTAGAAAAAACCGCTTGAAAATGACCGGGAGTCAACAAACGTGACTCCCGATTAAAATTATAAGTAACCATGCTGGTTACTTTATCTTTTTGAGTTAATAACAAAAGTTGCTAACAACTAAAAAAGATTAAGCGCTAAGGCTTGCACGGCCTTTTGCACGGCGACGAGCAATTACTGCACGACCGTTTTTAGTAGCCATACGAGCACGGAAGCCGTGGTTGCGTTTACGCTTTAATATGCTAGGTTGAAATGTTCTTTTCATTACGCTAATCCGTCGGTTGTTGTTGCCCTGGCAAAACCGCCGTAAAGAGCACACTGGGTATAAAAATGAGGCGAAATTTTATAGCTAGACGCCGAGGTTGTCAATGATTAATATTATAGAATGTAATATTTAAATAGTGATAGATCCTAATATGATCCTTCGGATCACATGATATCCACAGTTTTTTAACATAAACTATTTGATCAACACGGTTATACACTGAATAAAATTGTAATATCAAATTATTATACTTAATTTTTTATAACAATAAAGGGCTGTAAATAGGAGAGTATTTACCCAATTTTCAGTAAGTTAATTTGTTACTTAATAAAAATATGGTTTTTATTTGATTGTCAATATTGCACTTGTGGATAAGTATATAGATAATGGTTCCCAATATTATTACTTTTCTTTCATCACCTTCTCGCTTTTTAACTTTTGTGCCTTGTATTTATTAGGTAATAGCGTAGAGTTTTCCTGGTGATTTGAATAAAAAAAACTTTTTAGGAGTCTTTGGTTGGATCATTCTCTTTGGCAACGATGCCTTTCTGTTCTGCAAGACGAATTGCCTGCACAGCAATTTAGTATGTGGATCCGACCACTTCAATGTGTTATCGATAATAATATTATGACTTTATATGCACCTAACCGCTTTGTTCTTGATTGGGTTAGGGATAAATATGTAAATCGTATAAATGAACTTGTTTCTTTGCATGATGCCAATAATCCGCCACTTTTACGTTTTGATGTGGGTAGTATTCCTACCGCTGGTAAGAAAATATCAAGTGTAAATGTTACTCCTATGTCTTCAGCAAGTTTTCCCAGTAGAAAAACTGCTGAGGTAGAAAGTAATATTCCTAAAAAAACGAATGTACGAATGAAATATACTTTTGATAATTTTGTAGAGGGTAAATCAAATCAACTTGCTCGTGCCGCAGCTTATCAAGTAGCTGATAATCCGGGCAGTGCTTATAATCCTCTCTTTATTTATGGCGGAACAGGTTTAGGTAAAACCCATTTACTTCATGCTGTTGGTAATGGAATTTTACTTAATAAACCGGATGCAAAAATAGCTTATATGCATTCTGAAAGATTTGTACAGGATATGGTAAGGGCGTTACAAAATAACGCGATGGAAAAATTTAAACAATATTATCGTTCTGTTGATGCTTTATTAATTGATGATATTCAGTTTTTTGCCGGTAAAGAACGTACCCAGGAAGAGTTTTTTCATACTTTTAATGCCTTATTAGAGGGCAACCAACAAATTATTTTAACCAGTGACCGGTATCCAAAAGAAATTGATGGTGTTGAAGATCGACTTAAATCCCGTTTCGGCTGGGGTTTAACTATTGCTATAGAACCCCCTGAACTTGAAACTCGTGTTGCAATTTTAAAACGTAAAGCAGATGAAAGTAATATTTCGCTCGGTGATGATGTCGCTTTTTTTATTGCTAAACGTTTACGGTCTAATGTGCGTGAATTGGAAGGTGCTTTGAATAGAGTCATTGCAAATGCCAATTTTACCGGGCGGGCTATTACCATTGATTTTGTTCGGGAAGCGCTTCGTGATTTGTTGGCACTTCAAGATAAATTAGTGACGATAGACAATATTCAAAGAACTGTTGCGGATTATTTTAAAATAAAGGTATCAGATTTACTTTCTAAACGAAGGAATAGATCTGTTGCTAGACCTAGACAAATAGCGATGGCATTATCTAAAGAATTAACCAATCACAGCTTGCCGGAAATTGGTGATGCTTTTGGTGGCAGAGATCATACAACTGTTTTACATGCGTGTCGTAAAGTTAAATCTTTACGGGAAGAATCTCATGATATTAAGCAAGACTACTCTAATCTAATAAGAACACTTTCATCATAAGAAATGTCTTTAATTTGTAAGTACATTCAGCAGGTATAAAAATGAAATTTTCATTGAACAGGGAATTATTGTTAAAACCGTTATTATTGGTTTCAGGTGCAGTTGAAAGGAAAAGTACATTGCCTATTTTGAGTAATATACTTTTCGATGTAAGTGGGCAATCACTTACTTTGACGGCCACTGATTTAGAGCTTGAGATGGTTTCTTATACTCAAATTGATAATCAGGGAGAAGATGGGAAGATCACTATACCGGCTAGAAAGTTATTAGATATTTGTAAAAGTTTACCTGATGATTCAACGCTAACTTTTGAAACAGAAAATGACGTTATCAAAATTAGTACAGGTCGTAGTAAATATATGTTATCTACATTACCTGCGGACGACTTTCCTAATATTGATGAGTGGAAAGGTGATGTAGAATTTAAAATTTTAAAATCTGAACTTTTACGTTTGATCGAAAGCACGTATTTCTCAATGGCCAATCAAGATGTTCGTTATTACCTCAATGGAATGTCTATTGAATGTGAGAATAATGAAATAAGATCTGTGGCGACAGACGGACATCGTTTAGCAATTTGTAAAATTGGAAACGATTCATTAGCTTTACCTGCACGACAAGTTATTGTACCTCGTAAGGGAATATTAGAAATTATCAGATTACTTGAACCTGTAGATGAATATATTCAAATTTATCTTGGCTCTAACCATATCAGAATCATTGAACCAAAATTTTCGTTTACTAGTAAATTAGTGGATGGACGATTTCCTGACTATCGTCGTGTATTACCAATAAATGGTGATAAAGTTTTAATTACTGATAAAGATCAACTTCGTCAGGTATTGTCACGTGCTTCAATACTTTCAAATGAAAAATTTAAAGGGGTACGATTAAATTTTTCAACGTCAGAATTAAAAATTACCGCAAATAATCCTGAGCAAGAACAAGCTGAAGAAGTTATTGAAATAGATTTTCCTTTTGAAGAGGTAGAGATAGGTTTCAATGTAAATTACATATTAGATGTTCTAAATGCTATTAAAGACCCGCAAGTTAAATTTACTTTAGCAGATGCAAACAGCAGTGTTGTTATTGAGGGGAATGATACGGGCGAAGCAATATATGTTGTTATGCCTATGCGATTGTAATGAGCGTCTTAAAATTAACAACGCATAATTTTAGAAATTTAAAATCGACAACCTTAGATTTTCATCCAGATTTAAATTTTGTTATTGGAGATAATGGCAGTGGTAAAAGTAGTTTATTAGAAGCTGTTTTTTATCTTGGTCATGGGAAATCTTATAGAACGTCAAATTTGGTTAATCTTGTTAACTTTCAGGAAAGTCAATTTACCGTTAGTATACGAGATGGCAATGATAGGCAACTTGGTGTTAGCCGAAATGTTAGTAACAACGAAACGCAGATAAGAATAGATGGAAAAAGATATTCACGTTTGTCTGATTTGGTAAAAAATGTAGCGGTACAAATTGTTACGCCAGAAAGTTTTAAGTTGTTTATTGGTGGTGCTCGGGAAAGGAGACGATTTGTAGATTTGGGATTGTTTCACGTGAAACATCATTTTTCGGTACAATGGCGTGAGTTTTCAAAAGTTTTAAAACAAAGGAATGCTTGTTTAAAGTCGAACGATAGTCATTCGATGTTAAGTTACTGGACAGAACTTTTTTGTCGACATTCATTAGAAGTTGCAGAAAGTCGTGAAAATTATGTCAGTGAGTTAGTAGCAGAACTCAAAATATGGACGTTGTTATTGTTACCAAAAATAGAGCAGGATATAACCGTTCAATATTCGCAAGGTTGGAATCAAAAAAAAGATTTATTAGAAATACTCAATGCGAATAAAGAACGTGAACTGAGTTATGGTCATAGTTTGTTTGGAGCTCATAAGTTCGATATAAAGTTTTTAATTAATAGACGTGTTATTGATGTTAAACTTTCAAGAGGCGAACAAAAGTTGTTTTTACTGGCGTTAACTTTTGCGCAAGCAAATTTAATAAAAAAAGTTAAACGAGTAAAACCAATTTTGCTAATTGATGATGTTGGAGCTGAATTAGACGATAATTCTCGTACATTATTATCAAATGCAATTAGTGAATTAGATTGCCAAGTAATTATCACGGCAATTGAAAAAAACGTTTTGGAACCTTTCCTTTGTCAAAGTAAAGTTCCAGAAAATGAAATTTCAAAACATGAAAATTTTAAGATGTTTCACGTGGAACATGGACAAATATCTGTAATGAGTGAGTAGGCAAAAAGCTATGACGAAGATAGAGAATGAATATGATTCGGCCAGTATTAAAGTACTAAAAGGTCTTGATGCAGTACGTAAAAGACCCGGTATGTATATCGGCGATACTGATGATGGCACAGGTTTGCATCATATGGTGTTTGAAGTATTAGATAACTCGATAGATGAAGCCTTAGCTGGTCACTGTAGTGATATTGTGGTCACCATTCATTTAGATGGTTCAGTATCAGTAAAAGATGATGGTCGTGGAATACCAACAGACATTCACCCGGAAGAAGGTATTTCAGCTGCAGAAGTTATAATGACGGTCTTACATGCTGGTGGTAAATTTGGTGGTGAAGACTCGGGCTATAAGGTGTCTGGTGGTTTACATGGTGTGGGTATATCAGTAGTAAATGCGTTAAGTCAAAAGCTTCAATTAACGATACGTCGTAAAGGTAAATTGCATGAGCAATTTTATACTATGGGCGAACCAGATGAACCACTCAAAGAAATAGGTGATAGTGATAATACAGGAACAGAAGTTCGTTTCTGGCCAAGCAGTGAAACATTCACTGATGTTCTTTTTCATTATGATATTTTAGTTAAAAGAATTCGTGAATTATCTTTTTTGAATTCAGGTGTTTCGATTCTTCTTACCGATGAACGGGAAGAAGGCCGAGAGGAACACTTTTGTTACAAAGGTGGAATACAGGCATTTGTTGAGTATCTAAATACCAATAAAACACCTGTCAACGATGAAATATTCTATTTTGATTTAGCTAGAGATGACGGCATTGTTGTTGAAGTAGCAATGCAATGGAATGATGGTTTTCAAGAGGGTATACATTGTTTTACCAATAATATTCCTCAAAGAGATGGTGGTGCACATTTAAGTGGGTTTAGAACAGCTTTAACTCGTACGCTAAATTCTTATATGAATAAGGAAGGTTTGAATAAGAAAGGTAAGGGTTCAGTGGAAACCAGTGCGACTGGAGATGATGCGCGTGAAGGATTAACCGCTGTTATTTCAGTGAAAGTACCTGATCCAAAATTCTCTTCACAGACTAAAGATAAGTTGGTTTCATCAGAAGTGAAAACTGCTGTTGAACAAGCTATGGGCGAGAAGTTAGGGGAATATTTATTAGAGAATCCAAGTTTTGCCCGTACCATTATAATGAAGATTGTTGATGCAGCGAGAGCGCGTGAGGCGGCAAGAAAAGCGCGTGAAATGACTCGTCGTAAAGGTGCTTTGGATATTGCTGGTCTTCCTGGAAAACTTGCAGATTGTCAGGAAAAAGATCCGGCATTATCTGAACTCTATATTGTGGAAGGAGACTCTGCTGGCGGTTCAGCTAAGCAGGGGCGTAATCGTAAAAACCAAGCCATTTTGCCACTTAAAGGTAAAATATTAAATGTAGAAAAAGCTCGTTTCGATAAAATGATTTCTTCGCAGGAAGTAGGCACATTAATCACAGCTTTAGGTTGTGGTATTGGTCGTGATGAATATAATCCTGAAAAATTGCGTTATCATAAAATAATTATCATGACCGATGCTGATGTCGATGGTTCACATATACGTACATTATTATTAACGTTCTTTTATCGTCAAATGCCGGAAATTATGGAAAGGGGCTACATTTATATCGCGCAACCACCATTATATAAAGTGAAAAAAGGTAAGCAAGAACGCTATATAAAAGATGATGAAGGTTTAACTGAATATTTGACATCATTAGCACTACATGATGCAGAAATTCATGTTAATGAATCAGCACCAGCAATTTCAGGTATTGCCTTGGAAAGTTTGGTTAAGCAGTACCGTCATACTTTGGATACTATTAAACGGGTATCTAGAATTGTGCCTGCCGATATTCTTGAAAAAATGATATACAGCCAGCTGATCAGAAAAGAAGATTTTACAGATAAAGCGAAAGTTGAAGCTTGGGTACAAGATATTATCGATCATCTTGATAATCAAGATGGTAATGGTTCAATTTATACCGTTACTGTTGGACAAGATCATGAGCGTAATATTTATTTTCCACGTTTTAATGTTCGTCAACATGGTATTGATAGAATACATGATTGTGGTTATGATTTAATACAATCAAAAGAATTCGAAACAATTATTTCTTTAAATGAAGCTATAAATGGTTTGATGGAAGAAGGCGCATTTGTAAAACGTGGTGAAAAAATCAAACCAATTGCTAGTTTTGAAGAGGCGCTTAATTGGTTGATGGCAGAATCTAAACGCGGGCAATATATACAACGTTATAAAGGATTGGGTGAGATGAACCCAGATCAATTATGGGAAACCACAATGGATCCTGATACACGCCGTATGTTGTTAGTAACTATTGAAGATGCTATTGCTGCGGATCAATTGTTTACAACATTGATGGGGGACCATGTAGAACCTCGTCGCCACTTCATTGAAGAAAATGCATTGAAAGTTGTAAATCTGGATATTTAAGTTTCTTTTGTGAAATTAAATAAGCCACTATTTTTAGTGGCTTATTTATTTTATATCGAATTAAAATACAAATACCAGTTCGCATATTAACGGGCCATTAAATAAATTAACATGCCTCTGCACTTCACTCAGGTCGATTTTACAGGTGCATGAACTATTGCTAAATTTAACAATCGGTTAGGTATCTGTTTCTCGATAAATCGACGGTTGAACCGATAACAGAACTCATCTAAGTATT
>JABSOJ010000568.1 GCA_013216005.1 Alteromonadaceae bacterium
TTAAAGTAAGTGTAGGTTCGGTTACGTCATACGTTTCAAAGATAATTCTATAGCCTTTATTTGTCATCATGCCTCCTTAACAGTTTATCTGTTCAAGATATCACTCCTTCATTATAGACTCAATGTATTACACTTCCTATGCGCTATGTAATAACCCATTACCCGTGTAATCAGTATCCAAAGCTGTATCCACAACCTATCGAAAATTATCATCGTTTTCATGGTAAATATCGCTTAGCCAATTGGTTGATTGCTGCTGCTGGCTTAGTGACTTTAACCTTAAGTATAGTGTTTAATAACAAAGGTGAGTTTATTGAACCTCAAGTATTAGTGTGGTTATTTTTTATGGTGCAGTTTATGCCCGTTATGATGATTGAGCTTTCTGAATTTAGTCAATTTAAAATGATGCGAACAGCAGACCGAAGTTCGGTACGTAGTGCTACTTTAAGTCCTCGTAGTCTCGCTAGTTTTATTGCACCTAAGTGGCTTTATGTTGCTTTGATTACTTTATTGATTGCCATTGTATACAGCTTTTATTTAGAAGATTTCACAATAAGTATTGAAGGTAGCGCCGTATTTTCAGCGGGGATTCTTTTTTCTGTAAATGCGTTTTTTGCTGGTTTAATTTATTGGAATCTTTACGGTAAAAAACTCAACCCTCACCAAACTGAAACAGATCGACAAAAGGTGATAACGGTTGCAATTAAATCGCTAGTATTTATCAGTATCAGTGCCAGTATATTCTTAATGGTTACCTTGAGTATTAAAGAATATCAATTGCATAGCCTAGCACCGTTAGCTATGACTATATATTTGCAAGTAATTGCGCTGTTTTCATTGGGTAATTCCATCGGCAGTATTAAAGTTGATGAATTAAATTTTGATTTATACAAAAAAGGGTCTTTGCTGTGAAGTTCATGATTCGCTTTTTTGTAAATAGGAAATAGAAATCAATTTACCCCTGTATAAGTGGTTATATCTCTCTGGGCACTTTGTAGTGGCTAAGTAATTCTGGCCACTAATTTATAGCTACAACCCGTTTTAGGTGTGTTTTCGCCTTAGAAGTAATGCTCTATTTCATCTGGGTTTTTATAAAGGTCAACGACCGCATTGGTGGCAAAGCGGACTATTTATAGTGATAAATTCAAGACTAAATTAGGACTGCTTTGTGGTAACTACTGACCTTTTGATGTTGAATTTATCAAATTCAATTTTAATGTTCTGTGATTTTATCCAAAGGACTTCTTAGTTCGCAAAGCGGAATAAAATCATCAACAAAATTCAATACTTTTTCTAATGTTTAATTAGAAAAATGCAGTTTTAATTATAAAACCGTATTTCCACCGTAAATAAGAAATAATGCCGTCTTTCAACTGATAGTTACAAAATCACAAATTTATAGCCTATTGATGATATGTTAGTAAAAAGGTAAAGTTATAATATTCAATAATAATTTAGTCGTAAATATTTCTCTCAGAAATACGGAATTTATCCGGCTAATAAAGCTGTTAGGCATTTCATGAAGTATCGCGATAGTTCGAATAGTATTGATACCCCACAGAAAATCCTAAAGGTGAATCATGCCGGTGAGTTTGGGGCTATAAATATATATAAATCACAGTTGTTTGTTTCCAAAATATTTATGCGGAACCTAGTTCCCATGCTTGAAGATTTTTTAGCCGATGAACAAAGTCATATGGATATATTTTGGGAAGAAATAAAATACAGAAATGGGCTTAAATGTAAGAGTTTTTGGCTTTGTGGTTTAGGTGGATATTTCATGGGTTTTATCTCTGCACTTTTGGGTGAAAAAGGGATCATGGCCTGTACTTGGGCTGTAGAGTCAGTTGTAGTGAACCACTTAGAAAACCAATTAATATATTTGGCTGAAAAACAAGATATACAAGCTTATGAGGCTGTATCTTCTATTTTAGAAGATGAAAAAAATCATAGAGATACAGGTTTTAATAATAACGGGGCAGGTAACTTTTTATATCAGCCATTACGTTGTATTATCAGCGGATTTACTGAAATTATCATACGTTTTGGCATGCGATAAAAATGCCTACAAGCGTTTTAATAAGGACAAAAAAAGTTGATTTTTGCTCCTGCGTCGCTTATTTTAACCAACAATTTTATTGCCCATTAAACGGGCGTTATACAGCAAAGGAAAGTTTGTGATTAAAGCCGTACAACTATTTATAGTCGGCCTATTATTAGGGCCTGTTTTAGCTGAATGTCTTGGGGGGATTTCGACATTTTTATGGTTAGTTGATCCTGAACTTGGCAAGTCTCTACTAAATACAGTCAAATTATACTTTCCTTTTGATTCTATTATTTTTTCAATAGCGTTGATAAAAGCTGTAAATGAAGGTTCAAGAATGGGCCTCCAACTATGGAGCTACATTTTATCTGGAGTGTACATTGTTACTTCTACTTATGGATTCTTGGATACTAATTCTTTGATTGAAATCGCGTTTTACAATTTAAATTATCTTTGTCAGATAGCGGCTTTGTTAACTGGATCTATTGTTATTTACAAATACATGGAAAGAAGTCAAACGCCAGAAGAAGTTTCTATATAACAAGTGACTATGGCGTTATCAATACAAAAGTGCGACACGAGGTCGCCTGCGAAGTTGTTTGGCTTAAAACAGAGGATGTTGATCAAACCACCTGTGCC
>JABSOJ010000569.1 GCA_013216005.1 Alteromonadaceae bacterium
ATAAATAGTAAACATCATACTTTGTAAAGTCAAAAACTGGTAAATTGAATATCCCCAAAAGCACGAGTTTTCGACAGACTAGGTGCAATCTCTAATTTCTGACTCTACCTGAATGGACATTGCCCATTTATCAGTGAAGTGATACAAGAGTGAACCACCAATCAAACCATCAAAAAAATCAGTTCCTCCGTTTATTTCAGCTTCTTGTTCAGTAAAAGTTGATAACTCAGTACTTACGATCCCGATCCTGAACTCCGCATAAGGTTCAAACACTTTAGGTGCTTGCTCAGCATAACTGGCAAACGAGCTAAAAAACAACGTAAAACAAATAGCAATAGTTCTCATTTTTATTCCCTTAAATTTAAAAACTAAACATTACCCTAATTTCATCATTAAGATCAAGAAATTCCAGTGTTTTTTATAAAATAGACTGGAATAAAAGGGTTGATTTTTGAGAATTAAACTATCATCTTTATTTGAACCATTTCTATTCAAATAAATCAGTTGTTACAGGTTTAACCGCAACTTGATTCTTTGCAAGTAAAGTCATGACTGATTAGCATATAGATTGAGCCTGTGTAAGGTCCGCAGCAGACATTCGTTTCTGAATGGACACTAGTTATACGAGTCAATAAGGTAACTAACGTAACCTTATTTCATCAAACAACCCAGGTTTTACGTGTTGTCCCTCTTTCGTGCTTTCCTCTGTTACAATTTTAAATGTTTTTTTATCAAGCCGATAATGTGAATTTTATTATCAGTGAAAAATAACTGAATTAAGTAGTTTACATCGCTGTCTTCTAGTAACAACCAGAAAATCGGCTTTTGGTTATCAAGTGCTTTAAATTTTGAATATTGTTCAACAGTTAAATAACTTTCCGTAACCTTTTGCGATAATACTTCAACAACAGGAGGCACTAGCATCTCATCAGCTTCCACTAGCAGGCTCATTTGACTGGTGTTAATTTTTCGTTGTTTCTGTTGTTTCTGTTGTTTAAGCACTTTTTTATTAGCAATTAAAGCATCTCTGGCTTTTAGTCTTGCAGTAACATTCTTTCCTGACACATTCTTTTCCGGCGAGTTAAGTTGATGAGCTTCATCAGAACTAACAAACATTTCAGTTACGGTAAATGATTCATCCTTTAAAAGAGCTATCCTTTCTGTACGCCCTACTTTCTCAACTCCCTGTCGACTTGTTTTTTTGGCTACTTTTGACAATTTTTCCGCTGGTGGGTTTGATGAATAAACAAACGAGGTCATCGTATTTTTAGCTCTATTTGCATTATTTATATCATCTACACCATGTACACCATCTCTCCTGATAACACTGGTACGAACCGACTTAGCAAACTTGTTTTGAGCAAAATCATCACTCGATGCTTTTACCAATACCGAAGCAGACTCAATGATAAAATGCTCACTCTCAGAATCAGCCTCATTACCATCTACCTTAATACCATCAACCTTAATATAACGCTCATAATCCTGCTCCAAAACAATCATGGGCTCTATTTTAGAAGGTGGAACAAAAGGGTAATCCATTTGATCAATCACTAAAGTTACCACTAAAACAACCGAAGCAGCTTTAGCAACAACAGAAAACCATGCTGGTGTTTTCTTACTAGCTTTTACGCTTGGCTGTTGTTTGCTTTGAGAAACGCTAGCTTGGTCATGGTTAGTTAGTTCGTGGTTAGTTAGATCATGGTTACTTATTAATTGTGGTTTTGCTGCCACGGCTTTATGTGCTGCGGCAAGAATTTTTTGATCAAGCACTGTACTAGGAAGATCTAAATCAGCTTTTGTATTAGTTGCGTGCGGATCTAACTCATCTTCAGACAATTCGTCATAAAGTGATTGAATAAATTGCTCATCAGTTGGCGACTCATTTTTTAACGAGTTAGCAATTAACAATTTATTTTTAATTGATTTATCATCTTGGTTATCAGTCGACATAAAAACTTAACCCCTTACGCTATTTTTGCACAGCATAACGCCAACGGCTTTTAACTTTTTCTTTATTTTGATCAATTATCTTTGAAATTTCTTCAATACTAAAGCCCAACTCTTGTTTCAATAAAAACACTTCTCTCTGATCAAAAGGCAAACTGGCTATTTGCTGTTTTAAAGCAAGTCGCAAAGTTAACTGCTCATTCGAATAACTTATTTCGCTTGTGCTATTCTCTGCTTCCCCACCTGAATGTGCGACTAATTTACCGTCAACTTCATTTTCTGTGCTTTCTTTTTCAGGTAATACTTGTTCAAGCTGAGAACTTTTTTTCTTGGAATAATCAATGGCAATATGCCGGGCTATCGTAAATAAATAAGTAGTAAACTTCGCCTTAACATCGTAACTTTCACGGGCATTAATAACTTTTAACCAGGTATCATGACTAAGCTCTTCAGCCACAGAAACAGGTAAACTTTGTCGAATAAAAAATCGATAAATTTTCACTTTATGCCTCCCGTAAAGCCAATCAAACGCTGATGCATCACCTTTAGCATAGGCTAGCATCAATGTTTCATCTGCTTGCTGTTGGCTTATTGCTTCCTGAGCCTGTATTTCCAATAAAGTTTACCCGCTTGTTTGTCTACCTAATGATAATTAGTGTCTGAACGGAAATCCTGAAAGCCTTATTTTACGGGGTATTCAAGCAATATTGCAAAACGAAGATTTT
>JABSOJ010000570.1 GCA_013216005.1 Alteromonadaceae bacterium
AGGTTTGAACTCATGTAAATTAACAGAAAACATTGTTGAACTGTAACCCTAATTTAGCCTATATGGTCAGTGCCATAAATAAGTTATAAAAACAAAAAAAACAACAACATGTAAGGGCAATATACTCGGCGTAAGTTTATAACGGCGTAAGTTTATAAAAACCTTAGTAGTTAGTGCTGCTGCTGTAGTTACCAACAGTGTCAGGCCTTTTAGATGGTAGTCAATATTTTCCCCAATCGGTTGTTTCGGGCGATCCTAAACCAGATTCAGTTATTTTGTGGACGCGTATTGACGATGGCAGCGGTACTGATACGGCAGTTATTTTACAAGTGGCTAGTGATGAAGCATTCAGCAATTTAGTGGTTGAACAGGAATTTACTGCTTTGGCGGGATCAGACTACTGTTTGAAGATCCGTGTTAATGAATTAAATCCTGCACAACATTATTACTATCGATTTGTTTATCAAAATGCAGATCTCAGTTATATAAGTCGTACAGGCCGAACAAAAACAGCACCAGCACTTGATAGCGATACTAATGTTAAGTTTGCTTATGTTTCTTGTCAGGATTACATAGGAAAGTATTATAATAATTTTCTTTCTGTGCTTGAAAACGATGATTTAGATTTTGTTGTTCATTTAGGTGATTATATTTATGAAACTACAGGTGATGCTTTATTCCAGAGCAGTTCTGCTGAACGTTCAATAGAATTTAACGATATTGAAGGTGCATTAAGAATTGGTGTAGATGATAATGTCACCATGGCAGCAAAGAGTTTGGACAACTACAGGCAACTATATAAAACTTATCGTAGCGATGAATTACTGCAAAGAATGCATGAACGTTTTCCGATGATCGCTATTTGGGATGATCATGAATTTTCTGATGATAGTTGGGGCGACAGAGCAACTTATTTAGACGGTGCTGATGAAGAGCAGCAAACTCAGCGTAAGAAAAATTCAGAAACTGCCTATTTTGAATTTATGCCTATTGATCATCAACAACCTCATACGGAAGGCGAATTACCAGCAGGTACATTAGCGATAGATGACAGTTATTTATACCCTAATACGCGTATCTATCGTGATTTCCACTTTGGTCAGCATTTGCATTTGGTTATGACAGATTTTAGAACAAATCGTCCTGATCATATTTTGCCGGAAGACGCATTTCCCGGAACAGTTGAACTTGATCAAGCAACATTAAATGGCTTTTTGCTAGGGTCAGGAATGCCGCAAGCACAAGTAGATGGTGTTGTTGGTCAAATGTCACCTTACATTAATATTGATGACGCAATGTATGCGCCTTATAAAACGGCATTTTTGGAAATATTCTCTGGTTTGTATGCGCAAGAATTATTGGCACGTATTGAAATGGAAACAACAACAGCAGCATTTCTTCAGGGAAAGGAAAGGGCGATTGCGGCAGTTCAAGGAAACCTGACCACGAGTTATTTGAATCAGGTACTTAGTGGAGCAAAAGCGACTTTACCAGCTGATCATGTAATTCATCAGTTACCGGTATTACCAGAAGTTGGAGTTGAACAAGGTTTAGCATTTTATACGATGGGTAAAACGTCATTATTTAATTATTTAGGTAGTCGATATTTTGTAATTAAAGATACCTATGATTTGTATGCAGGTTACAAAGAGTATGTGGCCAACTTACAAAATTCTTCAGTACAATCAGGTTTTGATACTGCGCAAACGTCCTGGATAGCACAAACGTTTGCTACCTCTACCAGTTCATGGAAATTACTGGGAAGTTCCGTTTCATTTTCACCCTTGATTTTCGACTTGTCGGATAATCGCGTTAGTTCTGGTTTAGTACCTCTGGACTTTGTTTTAGGTTCAAGTTTGCTCCCGACAGCCTTAAAACAACGTTTTTATCTTGAAACTGATCAATGGGATGGTATGCCTCAGTACAAAGCTAATTTTATTGAAAATGTGCTGAGTCAGTACGGTGTTATTACATTAGGTGGCGATGTGCACAGTAGTTATATTACTGAGCACAAGGCAAGTGATGTTACCGGACTGAAATCTTTTAATTTTACCACTTCTTCTATTTCATCGGGTACATTTGCTTCGTTTTTAGAAACGGGTATGACTAATATTTTAAGTCAGTTAGGTGATGTTCCTGAAGAAATTAAACAATTGCCGCTGTTTTTTGATGCATTAGTAAAAACGGCAACCAAGCGTGATGATGTTGAAGATAATTTAATTTTCTCACGTATGGCTGAGCACGGAATTGCGATTGTAGCAAATCAGTAAAGATGAAATGTTGGTTGATTTCCACAATATACCAAGTGAAGTTGATGGTGTTGATACCGTTGGTCAAAGTTTTTACGCAGACCCTGCATCATTCTTAGCTATGGTGCGTCAATACAAGTTTAAAGTAGCTGGTGGACAGTTAACTCGTTTAGCTTAGAGCTTAGTTTACTTTTTGTTGAGTTTAACTGAGTTTAATCGAGTTTAAATTTACTTAACTTGATTTACGCTTAATAAAACCGAAAAAGGGAGCTGATCTAATCAGCTCGGCTATGTACCAGTTAAGTGTGTCTGTGACATTAATCAATTGTTTATACAGTGTTTATTTTCTAGTTAGTGCCTGAACGGAAACCCCTGAAAGTGTTACTACATATGCTCTTCGAGCTATTTTTAAAAACGAAGATTTT
>JABSOJ010000571.1 GCA_013216005.1 Alteromonadaceae bacterium
TTGAGAAATATCGACTAGTTTTATTTCTATCTTGTCGGTATTTTCCAAATACCGGAGCAAACTGCATAGGCATGTAAAAATTTATTTTCTTCATCTTTACAGGTTAACATAGATGTGAACTTTTAAGAAATAATAATTTTTTGATTTACTGTGATGGGGTGATTTATGTTGACTTGGAATAAAGATAAACGCGTTGGTCAAAAGAAAGCATTTAAACTTGAAGATATTTGGCGGATACGAATTAGACTGGAAATCGAACATAATCTTGAACAACTAGTGTTATTCAATTTAGCTTTAGATAGTAAACTGCGATCTTGTGATTTAATTAGTCTAAAAGTCAGAGATATAGCTTCAAGTGGTTTAATCCAATCTAGAGCTATGATTGAACAACAAAAAACACACCGTGAAGTTCAATTCGAAATTACGCCAAAAACACAGCAATGTTTAACACAATGGGTTCACGAAAAACAATTAGCACCTTCAGATTTTATATTCCCTAGTCGGCGAAAACTTAAAAAACACATTAGTTATCATTATTATGCAAAAATTGTTAAGCAATGGGTCAGTGAACTAGACTTGGATATTACTCAATATGGAACTCACTCATTACGTAGAACCAAGGCATCACTGATTTATGCTAAAACTAAAAATCTCCGTGCTATCCAATTATTGTTAGGCCATTCGAAATTACAAAGCACCATTAAATATTTAGGAGTTGAAATTGAAGATGCGCTTTCTATTTCAGAAGAAACAGAAACTTAATAATTTAGGGGGCGCTTTCGCTCCCAAAGTGCCTCAGACAGTCAAAATTGAGTTTGGTAGATTTTTTAATTTTTGATATACATTTTCTTACATGCCTATGCAGTTTGCTCCGGTATTTGGAAAATACCGACAAGATAGATATAAAACTGGTCGATATTTCTCAAGTTCAGGGTAGTTATCGACCAACCTGTGTGATGTGCATAGGCAAGTTTTCTTATCTGAACTAAGTTGAAAATTGCCACAGTCATGAAAGGATCTATTAAAAGATTCACGAACTCTAACGTTAATAAAGTTCGCTAAGCGGAAGCTAGTAGTGATGATCACAGATATTCCGCTCCTCACCTAAAAGCGGACAAGGATGGAATAATTTTAAACTCTAACATTTACCAGATAACTGCCTTAATTTTAACATCATAACGGCAAGTATGAACATTATAGCGGATATGAATTTTATATAGTCTTTCACTCCTGATATACCATAATTAATTGGTTCAGGTAGCAGAACTTTACGATAACTTATCGCTAATTACGTTAGGTTTAATGTATTTCATGGCAACTTCGTATCAAAGTGTTCATTAAACGGACTGATTGTGCCCCCGATGCTCCGGAATATGCACCCCCCTAATTTCGACCGATTCGTGGCAATAGAGACGATTAATGTAATTTATTGAGTTGGAATTTTGTCACTAGTTGGAAGGCTAACAAAGTGCCAATTGTCGTTGTTCAGCGTCATGATTATTCAAGGATAAGAAAGATTAATAGCCTTCCATTCAGATGACAGATTGACCTACTTGAACTGACATTCTTCGAATAAACAATCAACTTTACTACGACCCTAGCTATCCCAAGTGTTATGTGTTGATAATAATCTTTGCTACTTTGGTAAATTTGGTATTTAATAAAAAAAGTTATTAAGGAGGCATGTTATTAAAAATCTAATTCTTATTTTAATCAGTAGTTTGGCTTTTTTGGGATGTGAGCAAAAACCTGCTCAGACACCTCAGTCAATATCTAAGCAGGCGGAATCCTCCTATTTTGATCAAACGGGCCGTGATGATGTCTTAAGTGGGGGGGTTAAAATGATCCCTATTTCTACACCTGTTGGAGACTTTAAAGTCTGGACTAAGAGGGTTGGGAATAACCCCAAAATCAAACTCCTTCTCCTTCATGGTGGACCAGGGGCAACGCACGAATATTTTGAACCATTTGACAGTTACTTGCCGCAAGAAGGCATTGAGTACTACTATTATGACCAATTGGGGTCTTATTATTCCGACCAGCCCAATATTCCTGCTCTTTTGGATATCGACCGTTTCGTGGAAGAGGTTGAGCAAGTGCGAATTGCGCTTGGTCTGGGTCCGGATAATTTCTATATTTTAGGTCATTCATGGGGTGGAATATTGGGGATTGAATACGCTCTCAAATATCAACAAAATCTGAAAGGCTTGATCATTTCAAACATGATGGCCTCAATCCCTGCGTATAACGACTATGCCACAAATGTTATTATGCCTAATCTTAACCAAGAGGCTTTGGCAAAAATCAAAGCTTTTGAAGCGGCAGAAGATTATGCCAATGAAGAATATCAGGAGCTTTTGCTCAACCACCATTATGTGAAACACGTGCTTCGCATGCCCCCTGAACATTGGCCTGACCCCATTAATCGTACGTTTAAACATCTTAACACTGAGGTTTATATCCCAATGCAGGGACCAAGTGAGCTTGGTGCCTCCGGACTTTTAGTTGATTGGGACAGGACGGGGGACTTGAGAAACATTACAGTTCCAACATTGGTGATAGGAGCAGAGCATGACACCATGGACCCCAAGCACATGGAATGGATGTCAAACGCGCTTCCAAAAGGGCAATATCTTTACT
>JABSOJ010000572.1 GCA_013216005.1 Alteromonadaceae bacterium
CCGGAAAAAAGAAATCTTTAAACCGATCACTTCAGGAAAAGTTGGTTTGTATGTTTGTGGGATCACTATTTACGATTTTCTTCATATTGGTCATGCCAGAACTTATGTCGCTTTTGATATTGTTGCCCGTTACTTTAAATATTTGGGTTATGACGTGACCCACGTACGTAACATTACTGATGTAGACGATAAAATTATTAAACGCGCAGAAGAAAATGGTGAAAGTTGTGATAGTTTAACTAAGCGCATGACTCAGGAAATGTATCAGGATTTTGATGATTTAAACATTATGCGTCCAGATATTGCTCCAACCGTAACAGGTCATATGCCGGAAATCATTGCTTTAATTGAGCGTTTAATTGAACGGGATCACGCTTATGTTGCCAGTAATGGTGATGTGATGTTTGAAGTCAGTACTTATAAAGATTACGGTAAGTTAAGTTTACAAAATTTAGAAATGCTGCAAGCGGGCGCCCGTGTTGATGTTAATGAAGCAAAAAGAAATTCAATGGATTTTGTTTTATGGAAAATGGCAAAGCCTAAAGAGCCAAGCTGGGAATCGCCATGGGGAAAAGGGCGTCCTGGTTGGCACATTGAATGTTCTGCGATGAATAGTAAACATTTAGGTACTCATTTTGATGTTCATGGTGGCGGTTCTGATTTACAGTTTCCTCATCATGAAAATGAAATTGCCCAATCATGTTGTGCTTATGATACACCGTACGTGAATTATTGGATGCACGGTGGCATGGTGCAAATAAATAAAGAAAAAATGTCTAAATCTTTAAACAATTTTTTCACATTGCGTAGTGTTTTAAAAGAATATGATGCGGAATCGGTACGTTTCTTTTTAACATCAAGTCATTACCGTAGCCAGCTAAATTATTCACAAGATAATTTAAGCCAGGCTCACGCAAGTTTAGCGCGTATTTACACTGCTTTAAGAGATGTTCAGTTAATTGAAGTCGATTTAAAGAATGATAAATATGTGCAACGCTTTGAAAAAGCGATGAATGATGATTTTAATTGCCCTGAAGCTATGGCGGTATTATTTGAATTGGCAAAAGAAATTAATTGCGTTAAAACTACAGATAAAGAGAAAACCGGGCAGCTTGCTTATGTACTGGTTAAATTAGGCGCTATTTTAGGCGTTGCTCAAAATTCTCCGGAAGCATTCTTGCAAGGTGCTAATCAGGCAAATACTCAAAATAATGAAGAAGCCGCTATTGTTGAAGCTTTGATTAAAAAACGTAATGATGCCAGAGCAAGTAAGGATTGGTCTGCTGCAGATGAAGCCCGTGATGAATTAGCTGCAATGAACATTGTGTTAGAAGATAGTGCTGAGGGAACAACCTGGCGTAAAGGTTAGCCTTAGCAGTAAGCAATAAATAAAAAACTGGCAGTTAATTGCCCGTTTTTTTGTTTTAATGAAAGTGTTGCTGATTTTGCCTAATTAATTACTGGCGATTAGTATAATTTCAATTTTATTGGTAATATTTGTCACATTCGTAAATGTAATAGCAAAAAGCCTCCATTTTGTTGTTTATTGATGAAATTTCATCAATATGACTTAAAATTGAGCGAACGAAAAAGTTTTTATAAAAAAGGTTTGACGGATTACAATCAACTAGGTAATATCCGCACCCGTTGAAAGCGACACAGTTTTTAACAATTGTCGGTGATTAGCGCAGCTTGGTAGCGCACTTGGTTTGGGTCCAAGGGGTCGCAGGTTCGAATCCTGCATCACCGACCACTTTTTCTTTTTTACGGTAATTTTACGGAAATAGAAAATATATTGGTTTGGGTATTCTAGGTTCTAACGGTCACAAGTTCGAATCCAGCATCACCAACCATTTTTCTTTTAGTCGTCATATTTAGACGTTTAAGAGGGAAGTATAGTTCTGTAGGCATTGTGCGCCCTTAGCTCAGCTGGATAGAGCAACGCCCTTCTAAGGCGTGGGTCGCAGGTTCGAATCCTGCAGGGCGTGCCATACAGTGGTGGCTGTAGCTCAGTTGGTAGAGCCCCGGATTGTGATTCCGGTTGTCGAGGGTTCAAATCCCTTCAGCCACCCCATTCTTTTTTGTTTTCAATACAAAAAAGAGCAAAGAATAAGAAAATGTTTATCGGTGATTAGCGCAGCTTGGTAGCGCACTTGGTTTGGGTCCAAGGGGTCGCAAGTTCGAATCTTGCATCACCGACCACTTTCTCTTTCTAGTTTAATTCAGAACCCACAAGCTTTGGTGTCTTGATGCATTAAGGCTTTAAGTTCGAATTTTATAACACAGACTACCTTTTTCTCGTCAAAATTTTAACGCTAAATGTGTTGGGATTTATTTATTATTTGTCGAAAGAATAAGTCTATGAGATTAAATGTATATCGGTGATTAGCGCAGCTTGGTAGCGCACTTGGTTTGGGTCCAAGGGGTCGCAAGTTCGAATCTTGCATCACCGACCACTTTCTCTTGCTAGTTAAATTCAGCAAACAACATTGTCACATTTACTTTGGTTGTAATTGCGTTTATTTATGAGCTTTTTAAGATAGCCAAAACATTCAATTATTAGGCACCAATCAAACCGGGTAACACTTCATATTTGTTTATTATCATGTTTAAGTTGATACAGTCCATAGCCTGTATAG
>JABSOJ010000573.1 GCA_013216005.1 Alteromonadaceae bacterium
TTGCCGGATAACTTTTTAGACTTGCGTAAACAAATGTCTAAAAATCATCAAAGTAGCATTACACTTGAATAAACGCTCAATGAAAGGGTATTGCAAACCAATATTAATTGGTTGAAAGACATTGATGCTTATGACCTTCATATTGTTGATATAACCGAACGTAAACTTGCCGAGCAGAAAGTGAAAAATTTAGCTTTTTACGTGCAGGAAACACAGCTTCCCAATTTATATAAATTAAATAAAGATGTAGATAACCATATTAATAGTCATCATAAATTTACTTTTGGTCTGTTTGAAATATTGGATTTCAATCATTTAGTCAGTACTCACGGTCTTGAAGCGACTAATGAGCTGGTATGTGAAATGACTAAGATTATTTCGCAAAATTTACCTGATACGGTGAACTTATATCAAATTAATGAAAGTCAGTTTGCATTGCTTTGTCCAGATTCTACTTCTAGTGCATCTTTGCAACTACTTACTGAAAAAATCAAAGTTTCAGTGGATAAACCTATCGTAACTTGTGCTGGTGATCTTTTTATTGAACTAAGTTTTGGTTATTGTTTTTATCCTGATCATGGACAGAGTCGGAACCAATTATTTAAGAATGTCCACAGTGCTTTAGCAATTGCTGCTCAGAATGAATATGATCATTTCTCTTTGTTTAATCTGGAGTTTTCTGAAAAAATTCAAGCCAGTGCAACTTTGATTGATAATTTGCGAAATGCACTGCAATTAAATGAATTATATCTTGTTTTTCAACCCCAGTTGTCACTTGCTGAACAGAAAATAACGGGGATTGAAACCCTTGTCAGATGGAAGCATCAGAATATTATTATTTCACCAGCTGACTTTATTCCTTTAGCGGAACAGTCGGGTTTAATTATTCCAATTGGAAAATGGATTTTACATCAAGCGTGTATCTTTGCTAAAAAATTGGTTGATGAGGGTTATAAAGAGATTGTTGTTGCGGTGAATGTTTCTCCGAGGCAGTTTTCTCACCCTGATTTTTCTCAAAACGTTAATGACATTTTGGCAGAGACTCAATTACCAGCAAAAAATCTGGAATTAGAAATTACTGAAGGTGTTTTTGTTCATAATGAATCCAGAACATTGTGTGTGATGAAAGAGCTTAAAGCCATAGGAATTCATTTATCCATTGATGATTTTGGTACGGGTTATTCTTCATTATCTTACTTAAAACGTTTTCCTGTTGATAAGCTAAAGATAGATCAGTCATTTATTCTTGATTGTCATACGAATGAAGAAGATAAAGCGCTGGTAAAAACGATTGTTTCTTTAGGCAAGAATTTAGGTTTATCGCTAATAGCTGAAGGTGTTGAATTACGGGAACATGTTGATTATTTGAAAGACATAGAATGTGACGAAATTCAGGGATATTGGTTTAGTCGTCCGCTAGAAGCTGATGCATTAGTTGAATTGTTGAAAAAATCATAATTTATTTGGAATAGAATGACATACCCTTCGTCTTGAAAGGTATGTTGTTATTTAATTCTTACTTCTTTAATTAAAACTTCTTTAATTATTACCTCTTTAAAGAATCAGTTAAATGAGGACGGATATCTTTTAACATTTCTTTTAGCAGTTTAGGGCTACTGGCAACGATGTTACCTGAAATTTCGTGGCCATGACCGCCGATAAAATCAGTCACTAATCCACCGGCTTCAATAACTAATAATTCACCTGCTGCGGTATCCCAAGGTTTTAAACCAATTTCGAAGAAACCGTCAACACGGCCGGCAGCAACATAGGCTAAATCCAGCGCAGCAGATCCAGCTCTGCGCATATCAGCCGTTTTAGTGAATAATGTTTTAAACATATCCAGATAAGCATTGGTATGTTGCTTATGTTTGAATGGGAAACCTGTCGCTAAGATCGATCCGTTTAAATTGTTATGTTGTTTAACACGAATTCTGAAACCGTTAAGTTGTGCACCTTTACCACGGCTGGCGGTGAAAAGATCGCCACGAATAGGATCATAAATTACTGCTTGGTCTAACTTACCTTTAACTTTAATGGCAATAGATACAGCAAAATGAGGAATGCCTTTTACAAAGTTTGTTGTACCGTCAAGAGGGTCAATGATCCATTGTATATCATTGTCTTTACCTGCTGTTATTCCTGATTCTTCAGCAATAATGGTATGATCAGGATAAGACTTTTGAATAGTATTAATAATTGCCTGTTCAGCACCTATGTCAACGTTGGTGACAAAATCGTTTGTGCCTTTAGATTCAATTTCAACTTTATCAAGTTGTTCGAATGCGCGAATAATCACAGTACCCGCAGAACGTGCAGCGCGCACAGCAATATTTAGCATTGGATGCATAGTTATGACCCTATATATTTTTCTCAAAAGAAAAAAGTTAAAAAACAGCTGTATAAAACAGTTGTGTAAAAGAACGAGGCTTGATTTGAAATCATTTATTTTTGCTTTTACCTTCAAAAAACAAGAATACTATCGAAAATCAAGCGGCGCACATTATAGCAAACTAAATTATTATTAGCGATAACTAAAAAATAACAACAGCAATTCTCAGTGATTTAACATTTACCAAGATAAAACAACATTTCTAACCATTTCTAATTTTCTCCCAGACATTA
>JABSOJ010000574.1 GCA_013216005.1 Alteromonadaceae bacterium
GATGGATTATCAACATTTGCCACAACGGAGATAATTTTTTGCTGTTTGCCAAAATACATCAGGTCTTTATTTAAAGCGCTGCTGTTGGGATATAATGCATCAGCCAATGCTTTACTGATGTGGCTTTATCATTAATCTCGGCATGGCTAAAATTACGACCCTCCAGCACGTTATGTTCCATGAGAGAAAGATAGTCATGGTCAACAATGAGTACATCCGTTCCTATTTTATTTTTCGGTGTTCCCGGTAAAAATACTGAACGTCTCATTCGTGGCGTTAAAGGATTTGAACTGACTATTGTTACCGCAGCTATGTCAGGCTGTTTTTCAAGTGTCTTTTTTATACCTTTTGCGTGTAATAGCAATTCTTTTTTGGATAACTCATTTTGTCCGGTTGAAAGGGTCAAATAATGGGTGTCATCGGTATTGATCCCTAATGGTTGATTGATTGTTCCCATTGCTTCAAACATCAGAGAAAAGTTTACGGTTAACAGTACAATGGTTAAGGTAACCTGACTGGCGATCAGTATCATGCGGGTTCGTGATGAAATTTGTAAACCAGCTCCTTTACCGCTTGTTTGTAATATGGTGTTTAAGCGACGGTAATTAATGCTATTGGCGGCAACAAGCGCAAATGTTAACGCAAGAATGATACTTATAATGATGACAAATAATAAAGTGATAAATTTAAAACGTAATTCTTCCAATCTAGGCAATAAATCAGAGACATAGGTTTGTAACAGAGTGATACCTGCCAGACTGACAAAAATTGATAACACTGTCGCAGCAATTACCAGACAAGTAGATTCAGCTAATATCTCTCTAAATATATGAGTTTTTTTAGCACCAAGAGCAACCTGAATAGCCATTTTGCGTTGTTTTTGTGCAGTTCGGGATAAAAACAGGTTTATCGCATTAGAAAAAGCGATCAGCATTAACGCCAGAACGCCGGCAAAAAATAACGCACTGGTGGTATGGCTATCACCAATAATAGTATGCTCGAAACTGGTTAATCTGGCTTGAAGTGATACCCCCGACCAATAATCTTTTCCCTGAAACTGCTCAGTAAAATCATTCTGAATTAAATGAGTTAACTGTAATTGAGCCCGCTGTTGAGTGATGCCAGTTTTCAGTTTGCCAATCAACAGGTTGTATGGCATAAAATTATCCCAGGTTTTTCGAATATAGGGACTGTCGAAATTAAAATCCCAGGGTAAAAATATGTCACTTTCCTGCTTCCACCTAAAAACCTGTGGTTGTATGAATTTATCAGACAAAACCCCTATTACAGTATAATTAACATCTTCAACTGAAATGGTTTTACCTATGATATTGTCAGCCGGATCAAAATATTTCAGCCAAAGTTTTTTTGTTATCACGGCCACGGGTTTTTGGTTGTTAAGCCCTTCATCTTGGTTAAAGGCACGACCTTGGAGCATTGGTGCTGAAGTGATAGAAAAGTAACCTGGTGTAACAAACGACATATTTATTTTTGGTTGTGACACAATACCCGTTAGCTGTGCTGGGTTAATTTGGATCAAGGACTGTTCGCTAAAGACTTCATTTTTGTTAAACCATTTTATTAATGCCGGATAACTTTGGAATCCTTCGCCTTTGTCAGCCTTATTTTTTACTCTGACATGATTAGCGACCACCAAACGTTCATGATCCTGATAAACAAGTGGCTCTACAAATATTAAGTGATTTAGGGCAAACGCGGTAATGAGTGCACCAAAAGTTAATCCTAAAGTAATAACAATGGAAAGGAAAAATGTGGGTGCCTTGAGTAAGCTCACCATTGCATATTTCATTTCCAGAAAGAAGTCATTCATATTGCCTCCTTAACTATTTGGGTTTCGATTATTTCACCATCAAGAAGGTTTAATTGTCTGTGGGCCATAGCAGCATAGCGGGGATCATGGGTTACCATGCAAATTGTTGTACCAGCGCGGTTGAGTTGTTCCAATAACTCCATCACAATGTCACCATTTTTGCTATCGAGATTACCTGTTGGCTCATCAACCAGTAATATTGCCGGATTTGCTACTAAGGCTCTGGCGATGGCAACTCGCTGCTGTTGTCCACCAGATAACTGGTTTGGTTTGTGGTAGGTTCTATGATCCAGTCCCACTTTTTTAAGGCAATTCATTACCCTGTCTTTGATTTCAGTTTTGGTAAAAACTTGCGGGTTATATTTAAGTGGTAAGGCAATGTTATCGAAAACAGATATTTCATCAATAAGATTAAATTGCTGAAATACAAAGCCGATTTTTTTGCTGCGGATCTCTGCTGCCTGAGTTAAGGATAATTGGCTGACGTCTTGATCTTCGATAAAATACTGCCCACTGGTTGGTTGGTCTAATAAACCGAGTAAAGAAAGTAAAGTTGACTTACCACAGCCCGAAGGGCCTGAAATAGACAGGTAATCACCATGTTCTATCGTTAATTAATATCTCGCAATGCATGAGTTTCCATTTCATCTGAAATAAATATTTTACTGATATTTTTAAGCGTTATTTTTGATTTGTTCATTAGATGATTCTCATTATTTTTGGCTCTGTTGTAGCTAATTGTTGTCTATACTTATAAATGAACGTAACTTATTGAGGTGCAAGACAATGAGAA
>JABSOJ010000575.1 GCA_013216005.1 Alteromonadaceae bacterium
AAAATCTTCGTTTTGCAATATTGCTTGAATACCCCGTAAAATAAGGCTTTCAGGATTTCCGTTCAGACACTAATTAGATGTGAAATTTCAATATACGAATCAACTTTACATTATAGTTTAGAAAATACGTACTGCTATTTTATGTTTGATTTAATGTTCATACCAATCTGCTTGGCTATGTATCAGTTTAGTGTGTCTCCTGACGTACTCCATTGTTTTATCGGTATTTATTTCTCAGTTAAAGATTTCAGCGCTTAGGATGGGTTAGCCGAAGGCGTAACCCATCAAAACATAAGTTTATCATGTGGTTAACGCCTGGGTGGTCACCAAATGTGATGGGTTACGCCGTTGGCTAACCCATCCTACGCGACTTTATACAAACTTATGCTTTGAAAACCAGGGATAGAGGATAGGTAAAATATATAAGGTTAAAAATGTTGCTGAAAATAAACCTCCGACAATAACACTCGCCAATGGTTTTTGAATTTCAGCACCGACACCGTTTGATAACAGCATAGGGATCAAACCGAGTGCAGAAGTCATTGCTGTCATAAGCACGGGGCGTAAACGCGATATCGCCCCTTCAAAAGCAGCTTCAGCCAATTGCTCTTTATTTTCCAGCCCTTTACTAACAGACTGAGCTAATTGAGCAGCACGTCGATTGATACTTTCAACCATAACCACACCATTGAGTACCGCGACACCAAATAAGGTAATAAAACCAACAGAACTAGGTACAGATAAATATTGCCCTGATAAATAAAGTGAAAATACCCCTCCGATAACAGCTAAAGGTACGTTAACCAATATTAATGCCGTCTGCCCCACAGAGCCGAACGAAAAATAGAGTAGTAGTGCAATTAATGCCAATGAAATTGGCACCACAACCATTAACCTTTGCTGAGCACGTTGCTGGCTTTCAAACTGTCCGCCAATTGAAACAGAATATCCTGACGGTAATTCCACTTCACTGTCGATAGCCTTTCTGATCTCAGCAACCACACTGCCCATGTCTTTGCCTTGTACGTTGGCTTGAATAACCACGCGTCGTTGCACATCATCCCGCCTGATTTGAGGTGGCCCTGATTCAAAATTAATTTCAGCCACATCGCCTAATCTAACCCAGGCTCCTGAAGGTGATTGCAGACGTAAATCAGCAATAGTCTTTCTGTCACTACGAAATTTTTCAGCAAAACGAACATATATATCGTAGCGTTCATTACCATTGATAACCTGCCCGGCTTCCTGACCTCCCAGTCCATCGCGCACAATTGACATAACATCATCAACCGATAATCCAACCCGGGACAACTGGCGGCGCTTGGGTTTGATCACAAGCTGTGATTCACCAATAATCTGTTCCATTGCAACGTCTCGTGCCCCTTCAATATTTGCAACGACTTGCTCTATTTCTTGACCTTTTTCTGCCAGTACCTGTAAATCAGAACCAAAAAGTTTTATCGCAAGCTGTGCTTTCACACCAGACAAAAGTTCATCAACACGGGTAGCAATTGGTTGTGAAAAATTAAACAACAACCCCGGATGTTGTTCCAGTTTAAGTGACATTAAATCTTGCAAAGCATAACGATTTTCTGCACTTGTCCACTGGGCTACAGGTTTTAACCCGATATAAATTTCGATATTATTTACCAGCTCAGGATCACCACCGATTTCCGCCCTGCCAATACGACTAAGCGCATAGGTTACTTCCGGAAATTCTAATAACAAAGCTTCAAGTTTAGGGGCAACACTAAGCGCCGTTGTTAAACTTGACGACGGAGCTAAAGTAACCCGTAAATTTATAGTCCCCTCTTCCAGTTCAGGGACAAATTCAGTACCAAGCTTAGGCAATAGAACGCCTGCACAAACCACTAGAGCAAATGCGAATGTCAGCACCTTTTTAGTATTGACCATTGCCCATTTCAAACTATGGCGATAAGTGTTTTCTAATTGATTTAACAGATAATTATTGGGTGCCTTAATCCCTTTTTTGAACAAGAACGTTGCCAGTGCAGGCACAATAATTAGCGCAACAAAAATAGCAGCGGTGATAGCCAACATGATACTGATAGCCATAGGTTGAAATAATTTTGCTTCTACCCCTTCAAAAGTAAACATTGGCGTAAACACCACCAAAATTATCATGCCGGCAAAAAATATCGGTCGGGCAACTTCTTTAACTGAAGCCTTAAGCAGTAAAACAATGCCCGATTGTTTGCAACTTCCATCATTAATACGGTTTTGTTCTGTCAAATGTTTGATCATGTTTTCAACCACCACAACCGAGCCATCAACCAACATACCAATAGCCACAGCAATACCGCCCAGTGACATCAAGTTAGCTGATAAACCAAACCATGCCATAAACATTAAGGCTATCGCGATAGAAATAGGAATAGAGATCAGCACTAAAACAGTCGCTCTCAGGTTCATCAAAAAGAGTTCCAGAACCAGAATAATAAAGACAAACGCCAGTAACAGAGCATCAGTAACCGTGTTAATTGCATTACTGATCAAATCTGCCTGATCAGAACAAAAATCAAAACACTAAAGATCAGTAACTAACCATCGATAAATATTTCCTAACAGGCAGCAAAAAAGTTGC
>JABSOJ010000576.1 GCA_013216005.1 Alteromonadaceae bacterium
GGTTGGGATGATGACTATATGATGAAGGTACTTATGGTTGGGTTGACAATTGGTTAATTAAGACCCGTTTGCCCTGCTAGATGGTCAGCGCCCACTTTACTGTATAAATATATAGTGGTATTGTGTCTGCAACTTTATGCAAAAAGCAGGATATAAATAGTGATCGGTCGTTTACGTGGTATTTTATTAGAAAAAGCAGCACCTGAAGTATTAATTGAGTGCAATGGTGTTGGTTACGAAGTCAGCATGCCGATGACCAGTATTTATACACTTCCTGAAATTAATGAAGAAGCGATAATTTATATTCATTTTGTTGTACGGGAAGACGCACAATTACTTTACGGTTTTGCCAACAAAATTGAACGTAAACTTTTTCGCTTACTGATAAAAGTGAACGGAGTTGGTCCTAAGCTTGGTTTGGCAATTCTCTCTGGCATGTCTGCTGATCAGTTTGTTAGTTGCGTGATGCATGATGATGTAACATCAATTGTTAAAATACCGGGTGTAGGTAAAAAAACAGCGGAACGACTACTGATTGAAATGCGTGATCGATTAAAAGATTGGCAAATGCAAATAAGCACACCAGCGACGGACGCTGCGCCAGCATCATCTAATTTTGATTTAACTTTTATTCACGCTAATAATACTAAAGGCGATGCGATTAACGCATTGGTTTCGTTAGGCTATAAACAAGCACAGGCGGATAAAGCCGTTAAAGCTATTTACCAAACAGATATGAGCAGTGAAGACTTGATCCGTGACGCTTTAAAATCGATGTTATAATTTTATAGTAATGAGAAAAGTTCTTTGTAGGATGGGTTAGCCAACGGCGTAACCCATCACATTGTGACTACCTTACCTTTAAGTACCAGATAAAAATATATGTTGATGGGTTACGCCTGCGGCTAACCCATCCTACGCAATAAAATTTCGCCTTTGAAAAGTTGATACTTTTTTATCTAATAAGTATCATAAAAACAGCTTGTTATAGTCAGTAAAATTAACTGCGATACAGTCAATTTCAACTAGGTTTTGTTTGTGTTTTTCAACTGCCTGAGTAAACTACAGAGGCGAGAATATTTATGCTTATTGGTATTAGCCAGTAGCGTAACCATCAATAAATTTAGTAAACAGGAATAACAAAAATAATGATAGAAGCTGATCGCTTAATTCAACCTATTGCCAGTCAAGAAGATGAAAAGGTTGATCGTGCCATTCGACCGAAAATGTTGGCTGATTACACCGGGCAGGCGAATGTTAAAACTCAGATGGAAATCTTTATTGGTGCAGCAAAAAAACGTGGTGAACCGCTTGATCATTTACTTATTTTTGGACCTCCCGGCTTAGGTAAAACTACCTTGGCAAATATTGTAGCTAACGAAATGGGCGTGAGTATCCGTACAACTTCCGGTCCTGTTCTTGAAAAAGCGGGTGATCTGGCTGCATTATTAACTAACCTTGAAGAAAACGACGTATTGTTTATTGATGAAATTCATCGTTTAAGTGCTGTTGTTGAAGAGATTTTATATCCGGCCATGGAAGATTATCAACTTGATATCATGATTGGTGAAGGACCTGCGGCACGTTCAATTAAATTAGATCTACCTGCTTTTACCTTAATTGGTGCAACAACCCGGGCCGGAGCATTAACTTCTCCGTTGAGAGATCGATTTGGAATTGTGCAGCGATTAGAGTTTTATAACATCAAAGATTTAACGACAATAATTAAACGATCAGCACATTTTCTTAATTTGACTCTTGATGAGGAAGGGGCTTATGAAATAGCCTGCCGTTCACGGGGAACGCCAAGAATAGCAAATCGATTACTTCGTCGTGTAAGAGATTATGCTGATGTTAAAACGTCAGGCATCGTTATCAAACAAACGGCTGCACTGGCACTGGACATGCTGGAAGTTGACAGTGAAGGTTTTGACATAATGGACAGAAAATTATTACATGCCATTATTGATAAATTTATGGGTGGGCCTGTAGGATTAGATAATGTCGCTGCTGCGATTGGTGAAGAACGGGAAACCATTGAAGATGTTATTGAACCTTATTTAATACAGCAAGGATTTTTACAGCGTACACCAAGAGGGCGAATAGCGACAGATCGCGCTTATCAACACTTCGGTTTGACTAAACCAACCGAATAAAAATTATCTCCTTTGTTTGGCTGACAATATACTTGTGCTGACAATAGGTTGGCGCAAACAAAATATCGGTTAAAAACACACCACAACAACTTAGTATCAAATTTGTTAATTACAAACAACATCAAATTTCAAAGTGGAAATTTTACAAAGTAGGATGGGTTAGCCGCAGGCGTAACCCATCAAAATATATTCGTATCAAACACTTAAATGTGGTCATATAAATTTTAGACAAAAAAAAGCCCGTACCAAAGATACGGGCCAACTTAAAAAAAAGTTGATAGAAGGAATATTAAATATTCTATGAAATGTCAGGGAGAACAGACGGAAAAACCATCTTTTCAAATGCATCTGGCTAATGAATTAATTATCAAACTTGATAACTGAATCACTGCGCTAGCTCAGAAGACATGTGTATAGTATGCATTTACCTTTAAACTGACAAACTAA
>JABSOJ010000577.1 GCA_013216005.1 Alteromonadaceae bacterium
TTTAAATTCACTCAATCAAGTTCATGTCACCATAGTATAGATTATAACCACTTAAAACTAAAGTTATGACGCTTCCTAGTTCAATCGGTGTAAAAAATTGATAATAGCAAAGCTATACTGGATAAAACACCCGTTTCGATAACGACGTCTAGTCTAAGTGAGCAGGTTTACTTCTTTAATCTTTTACCGTCTTTAAAATGCGACATAATCTAAAAACAAGCGTAGATTGAGTCATAAATTACAATCCGGTTAAAAACAACATAAGATTGTTAGAATCTGGTAATTATCTTAGATATACGGTATAACTGTATAATTAAGAAGTTGTCAGAGATAATAACAAATAGCTTGCTATCTTCGTCGCAATTAACCTCAAATAATGAATTTTATCTTACATTTAACTTTGATATAAAGCCTAACACTAAGTATCAAAACATCGGTAAAATAACATTTAAAGGAATAGGAATGATAAAGGTTACACCTCTTTCTCCCCAGTTTGGTTTACTCATTGAAGGAGATGGTCAAACAACTCTGGATTCTTTAGACTTGATCCCTTATTTTAATGAATTTAATAAAGCGGAAGGTGGTGCTTTACTTTTCAGGGGATTTAAATCAGACATTCAGGGATTTCGTAATGTCACTGAAAAATATGGTAAAGATTTCAAAATAGCCCTCACAAATCTCGATGAACGTGAATATCCAGATCAGGATTATTCTCTGGCGACGGTTAATGAAGGGTTTTATGCCATTAATTTTCATACAGAAACAAATATACCATACAACATGAATATTTTTTGGATGTACTGTGTTCAACCTGCTAAAGAGAAAGGGAGAACTGGTATCGTTGATGGTGTTAAGGTGCTTAACGAACTAACCCAAAGTACAATAAAACACTTTGAACAAGAAGGTGGTTATTGGAGTGTATCCCAGATAGGACAAGAAGAATGGGAGCATTTCTTTCCCGGGATGTCTGCAGATCAAATGAAAGAGCACCTTGCAGGATTGGAAAGTGTTTATGCTGTAGAACTTGACGATAAGAATTCGTTATCATTCAGATTTGAACAACCTCCAATTAATAAAACAGCATTTTGTCAGGTAGATGCCTTTATTGCCAGAATACTAGACTGGCCGGAGCACGTTTTACGGCAAGATGGTACACAGTATCCAAAGGATATTATTACTGAAGTTAATCAGGCTGTATATAAACACGCTATTTGGCTAGATTGGCAACCAGGGGATTTTTTGGTCGTAAATAATACCCGGGCGATGCATGCACGAGAGGCATTTGAAGATCCTGAGCGACAACTATTAGTTCGATATTCTGATATAGCCGAAGGTGTTTTTAAAAATTCAGAACAAGAATAAGCAACAGTCATTATTTAATGACAAATAGTTAAAAGTAAGCGGTAATATTGGAAATAATTTTATTTGTTCTCAAACCTCTGGCAAGTTCTGAGAGGGGACAAACTTAACAAAGTTAATAAACTTGTATAACGGTTAACTATACAGTTAGGGTGTTTTTAATCATTTAATCTCATATTTTAAAAGGATTGTATTTTGCAATTTCAAACACTACATCTTCCTTATTTGGAAGATATAATTAAAGAAAGTCAGGAAAGGCTGGCTAAAACAGATATTCTCGATCTTACTGAAAGTAATCTTTGGTATCCTGATGAGCTGCCAAACCTGCCTATTTTGGAAAAGGTACTTAAGGAACTAAACCTTGTTGAACACGTACACAGGGTTGCTATGCATGTCACTATGCCGGGAGTTACCATTCCTGTGCATCTTGATACCGGACCGTTTAACTGGTCACTTAATATTCCCGTTCAGTCATTTGATGACTCTTTTGTCGCTTTATATGAAACTGATGAGTTACCAGAGCTACTTCATTTACCTAATGATGTCAGTTACATGGGGTATCGTTCAGAAGATAAAATGCGCCCACATACAAAAATCCCGAGTCATCAGCCATTATTACTGAATGTTAAAAAGCCTCACAATGTGATTAATTCAAGTGATAGAGTACGGGTTATGATGTTAATTCGGTTAAATCGCTCTTTTAATATAGAGGCATTTATAAAGGAAAATCAGTCGATGAAGCTTAAGGCAAGTTGAGCAAACCTTTAGTTTATATAGCCATATCAAAAGAATGAAAGTTGATATGGCTATATTGCACAACTTAATTCCTATAAGTTATATCCAAATTATTTGGAAATACAGGATTCAGCAAGTCGGGAAACGGCTATATTCAAGGCATTAAATTTTCTAATGGTTGTTCTCTACTCGGGCATCTGGCTTCTCTCTACCCACAGTATCCATGCTTTCGCTGCATCAGTGCGTCCATGCACATCGATGAATGTACTTAGTTTTTGTCCGGAACAAAAAAACTGTGCAAAACTTTATAACTGACGTTCCGCACATAAAGCTGAGATTTAAAATCTGAGTGGATTTTCAGTAAAAATGGCATCAGATTTTAAATAGCGTCGCCTAATAATTACGCATCGTATACTTTTTACACTAAGATCGTATAAAAAACATATATATTTTATTAGGTGCGGAATGTCAGGAGTGCCACGAGGCGCTTTATTCAGTTGTGAGA
>JABSOJ010000056.1 GCA_013216005.1 Alteromonadaceae bacterium
AACTGCGATACTGTCAATTTTAACTATGTTTTGTTGGTGTTTTCAAATTACCTGAGCAGACTACAGAGGCAAGTTAACTTATTGATTTTTCTGCAACATCAAGTACTCATTATCCATAATTCAGGTTAAATAGTCATCGCACACTTGGTAAGAGAGTGAAAATAATGGATAATGTGCCTCCAAAGCAACAGGGGGTAAATATGCGTTATGCTTTAGGTTTAGAATATGACGGGAAAAATTATTATGGCTGGCAGCGTCAAAAAGACGTGGTTAGTGTTCAGGAAACTTTAGAACTTGCATTGTCTAAAATTGCTGATGAATCAGTTGAAGTCATATGTGCTGGTCGAACCGACACGGGTGTTAATGCAACCAACCAAGTTATACACTTTGATACAGATAAAATAAGAAAAGATGTTGCCTGGACTTTGGGCGTTAATACTTATTTACCTTCAGATATAGCGGTGAAATGGGTTAAAGAAGTTAATCAGGACTTTCATGCCCGTTTTAGTGCTACGGCTAGAAGGTATCGCTATATTATCCATAATTGCAGATTACGTTCTGCTATATTAAGTAATGGACTTAGTTTTTGTCATTTTCCTCTGAATGAACATTTAATGCATCGAGCTGCACAATTTCTTGTTGGTCGTCATGATTTTACTTCATTTAGAACGGTGCATTGCCAGTCTCATTCTCCAACAAGAACACTATATTCGTGTAATGTTACCAGACATGGTGAATATATAATTATTGATGTCAAAGGTAATGCTTTCTTGCATCATATGGTAAGAAACATTGCAGGTAGTTTGATCAGGGTAGGGCAAGAGCAGGAAACTGTAGGTTGGCTCAAAGATGTCCTTGAAGCTAAGAATAGATGTCTAGCCGGTATGACAGGTTCTTCTGCTGGTTTATATTTTGTTGGAGTTGATTATCCTGAACATTTCAATCTACCAAAGAAAAGTCTTGGGCCATTATTTTTAGATTAATATTGTGTTAAGTAAGATGTTGATTTATATTTTATTAGTTGCTTTTGGTTCGTTGAGCAAGTTTTATATCGATGATTTGTTTTTTTAGTGTTTTTCAGTCTTGAGAGGTTAAAAAAATAAAACAAACAAAACAGACCAGTTTTTTATATAAAACAGTAGTTAAACTGTGCTCTAATGCTCGGTTATATTCATATGTATTTGATCGTTGATGGTTAAGTGACCATTGTTCAATCATTTTTTCGTTTTAAATAGTAATATCAATGCTATTAAGTTTGTTTTTACTCAACGTTTGGCAGAAGTTTGATAATAAACTTAATAGTATTGATATAAAAACAGACAAAAATAGAACAGGCAAAAAATAAATTATGAGCTGGATAGAAAGAATTCTCCCTAAAGCTAAATCGACCCAAAAAAGTAATATCCCTGAAGGAGTATGGAGTAAGTGTACTTCTTGTAATGCGGTCTTATATAAAGTCGAATTAGAACGACAAATGTCAGTATGCCCAAAGTGTGATCACCATATGCGCATTTCTGCTCGTAAAAGGATTGAAGGCTTTTTAGATCAAGGTGAGCGTATTGAACTTGGTGAAGAGTTTGAGGCGCAAGATATATTGAAGTTTAAAGACTCCAAGCGTTATAAAGATCGTATTTCAGCGGCTAAAAAAAATACCGGTGAAAAAGATGCGTTAGTAGTCATGAAGGGCGAATTACATGGAATGCCGATTGTGGTAGCTTCCTTTGAATTTGCATTTCTAGGTGGTTCTATGGCGTCTGTAGTTGGAGCTCGTTTTGTTAAAGGGGTAGAGTGCTGTTTAGAGAATAATTTGCCTTTTGTCTGTTTTTCAGCAAGTGGTGGTGCACGAATGCAGGAAGCATTGATTTCATTAATGCAAATGGCAAAAACCAGTGCTGCATTAGCTAAAATGAGCGAAAAAGGATTACCTTATATTTCGGTGTTAACTGATCCTACTATGGGTGGTGTATCAGCAAGCTTGGCAATGTTGGGTGATATCAATGTAGCCGAACCAAAAGCGTTGATTGGCTTTGCTGGTCCTCGCGTTATTGAACAGACGGTACGTGAAAAATTGCCGGAAGGTTTTCAACGTAGTGAATTTTTGGTAGAGAAAGGTGCAATTGATTTAATTGTAGATCGTAGAGAAATGCGTGATACTTTATCTCGATTATTGAATAAATTTATGGGACGCCCAAGCACAACAGCTTGATTTTATGTCTAAAAATCAAAAGAATGCTTCAAATAATGAAAGTTACACCTCATTGAGAGATCTTAATGAGTGGCTTTGTTATTTAGAACATATTCACCCCACAGAAATTGATTTGGGTTTAACACGCATAAAAAAAGTAGCAGCGAAGTTGTTTGTTGCTCCTGTATCAATTGAAAATGCAGCAAGTGAAAATGCAGCAAGTGAAAGTGCATCAAGTGAAGTAGTATCCAAAGAAGTCATATCCGAAGTAAACGTGGGTATTGATTTCAGTTTTGCTCAAGTTATAACCGTTGCAGGAACTAACGGTAAAGGTACTACTTGTGCTTTTCTTGAAAATGCGTTGTTGGCTGAGCAAAAAACAGTTGCAGTATATTCTTCTCCTCATATAGAAGTATTTAATGAACGATTGCGCATTAATAAAAAGGATGTGGACGATAAGTCGCTTATTGATGCCTTTCATCTAATTGAGAAAGTCCGTGGTGATATTTCTTTAACTTATTATGAGTTTACCACACTTGCAGCTTTTGTAGTTTTAATGAAAGCTCGTACGGATGTCATTATTCTTGAAGTCGGGCTAGGTGGAAGATTAGACGCAACCAATATGATTGACGCCACTATAGCGGTGATCACAACCATTGATCTTGATCATCAGTCATATCTTGGTAATGACCGAGAAAGTATTGGTTATGAAAAGGCTGGCATTATGCGTACTGAAGGGTTAGCGGTGCTTGGTGATACTAATCCACCCAATTCTGTTATTAATCATGCAAAAAAAATTAATGCTGATCTTCATGTTCGTGAAGAAGACTTTTTTTTATCTTTAAATCCAGATGATTGGCAATGGAGTTTTAAGCATTATTCTCTTAAAAATTTAAATAAGCCTCATATTCCAAAAGATAATGTTGGCACGGCTTTAACTGTTTTATCGTTACTTGATGTTGATTTGACAACAGATAAAGTAAATCAGATCATTGATGGTACTCGTGTGAATGGTCGAACTGAACTTTTTAAACAACAAGTTACACTAAAATCTGAACTGACAGGGCAAATTGATAGTCTTAAAATTGATAGTCCAACAGGTTCTGAATTAATGTTAGATGTTATGTTGGATGTTGGACATAATCCTCAGGCAGCCCGTTATTTAGCAGGAGAAGTTGCAACGAGAGGCTATTCTCGTATTCTTGCTGTAGTCGGTATGTTAGCGGATAAAGATATTGCTAATACTGTGTTACCAATGGTTGAAGTGGTCGATGAATGGTATCTCGGTACTTTGTCTGTTCCACGGGCAGCTACAGCAAATGAGATTAAAAATGCATTGTCTAAAGTTGAAGAATCGGTTAATTGTTTTGACAATGTAACTCAGGCATTTAGAATGGCATGTAAAAATGCTGATGAAAACGATCTGATACTTGTTTTTGGTTCTTTTTTTACGGTATCTGAAATACGACGCTTATTAGTGATACCAGCATAAATCAAACAATATTATGGTTTAACCTAAGTGGTTTGGGTGTGATTATATTATTTTTATATAAAAAAGGAGTTTCATTTGTCTACACCTTTTCAAAATCGGTTAGTTGGAACAATAATTGTTGCAGCGGCAGCAATAATCTTTCTTCCTGATGTTCTCGATGGTGATAAAAAAACGCATCAAGCTGATTTTGAAGGTATTCCAAAAGCGCCTTTATTTGCTAGTAAAACCGCTACTGGAAAAGTGGATCAAACTCAAAAAAGTAAAACTTTTCCTGATGGTCGACTTGCTAAACTTCCAACTGAATTAATTATTGATGAAAAAGCAATAGATGATGAGCAAGCGTCAGCTGTTGAAAATAACAATACGGGTAAGCTAGGCGCTCTTTTGAAAAATGATAGTTCGGTGAAAGTAAATACATTAGAGAAAAATGAAAAGTTTACTGAAGGCACCTCTGCGACCCCCAAGAATAAAAAATCACTATCTAAAACTGCACCTGATAAATCAGTGGCAGGAGAAGCTTGGGTTATACAGTTAGGTAGTTTCCGGCATAAAAATAATGTTGATGAATTAGTCGCAAAACTTAAAAAGAATGGTTATGTAGCATTTACTAAACCTATTAAAACTAAAAATGGTACGTTAATAAAAGTTTTTGTCGGACCAGAATTTATAAAGTCGTCACTTGAGAAAAAAATACCTTTGCTTAAAGAACTTACAAATGTGCAAGGTAAAGTTGCTCGATTTTACGCCGGAAATTTTTCCAGGACAAAAAAATAAAAAGCTAGGTATCTGCTAAAAGCATCTGGTAGAATGCGCCCCTCAAATTTAAGGAGAAACTTAAGTGATGGTTTGGATAGATTATGCCATATTAACTGTGGTCGGCATATCAACACTCATTAGTTTGGTTCGAGGTTTTGTCAAAGAAGCAGTTTCTTTGATTATTTGGATCAGTGCCTTTTTTGTTGCCAGTACGTTCTATGCAAATTTAGCGAGTTTACTCACAAATATTTCAGATCAATTTCTGCGAAATGCTGCGGCAATAGCAATATTATTCATTTCAATATTAATTCTTGGAGCCTTGATTAATTATCTGATAGGCCAATTAGTAAGTAAAACAGGTTTGTCAGGAACTGATCGTGTGCTTGGTTTAGCATTTGGTGCTTTACGAGGCGTATTAGTCACCAGTGCAATATTGTTTTTTATGGATGCATTTACCCCTGTTGCATCCAGTGAATGGTGGAAAAACTCGCAATTAATTCCAGAATTTAGATTGGTAGTAGAATGGTTTTTTGAATATCTCAAACAATCATCAAGTTTTTTAACTAAGTAAAGTCGACGGAGAAAAAATTCATGTGTGGCATTGTTGGCATTGTAGGAAAAATCCCGGTTAGCCAGTTAATATATGATGGTTTAACTGTGCTTCAGCACAGAGGGCAGGATGCAGCGGGTATTGTTACTGTTCACGAGAATACATTCCGGTTGCGTAAGGGAAATGGCTTAGTGAAAGATGTTTTTCATACTCGTCATATGATGCGTTTACAGGGGAATATAGGGATCGGTCATATTAGATACCCTACTGCTGGTACGTCAAGTTCATCAGAAGCTCAACCATTCTATGCAAATTCACCTTTTGGAATTTCATTGGCACATAATGGTAATTTAACGAATGCTCAGGAATTAATTTCCTGGTTACAAACTGATGCCCGTCGTCATGTAAATACTACTTCAGATACTGAATTATTGTTGAACATTTTTGCTCATGAATTACAGGAACGAGCAAATTTAAAATTAACGCCAGATGATATTTTTGTTTCTGTAGCAAATGTTCATAAACGTGTGCGAGGCGCATATGCCACTGTAGCTTTAATTATTGGTCATGGTATGGTCGCATTTCGTGATCCACATGGTATACGTCCTTTAGTTTTTGGTAAACGGGAAACAGAATCAGGTGTTGAATATATGGTCGCATCTGAAACCGTAGCACTTGATACAACTGGTTTTGAATTTGTTCGTGACGTAGCTCCTGGTGAAGCTATTTTTTTTAGCGAAGACGGAAAATTATATAGTCAACAGTGCGCTGAAAATCCAACATTTAATCCCTGTATATTCGAATTTGTTTATTTTGCACGTCCCGATTCCACAATAGATAAAATTTCCGTTTATGGTTCACGCATTGAAATGGGTAAAAAATTAGCCCAGAAAATAAAAACTGAATGGGAAGATCTAGAAATAGACGTAGTTATTCCTATTCCTGAAACGTCATGCGATACCGCATTAGAAATGGCGCAACAGCTAAATATTCCTTATCGTCAGGGTTTTGTCAAAAATCGCTATATTGGTCGTACGTTTATTATGCCCGGTCAGGAAATGCGTAAAAAGTCAGTACGCCAGAAACTTAATGCCATACGTGCTGAGTTTGTTGGTAAAAATGTATTGCTGGTTGATGACTCTATTGTACGTGGAACAACCTCTAGCCAAATAATAGAAATGGCGCGTAAAGCAGGAGCTAAAAATGTTTATTTTGCTTCAGCCGCTCCAGAAGTTCGTTTTCCTAATGTTTATGGCATTGATATGCCAAGTGCTAACGAGCTGGTTGCTCATGGTCGTGAGTTGGATGACATTTGTCAGCTTATCGGTGCGGACAAGTTAATTTTTCAAACTATTGAGGATTTGGTTAGTGCAGTCCGCTGTGCTAATCCTGAAATTAAATTTTTTGACACTTCAGTCTTTGATGGTAATTATGTTACCAATGATATCGATCAAGCTTATTTAGAAAAGTTAGATGCTTCACGTAATAACGAGATGAAAGAGATGACAGATAGTAATGCAGACTCTATTTTAGATTTACATAATGAAGGTTCATAAAATAGCGATTAAGTTATTTTAGCGTTGTTTTATAGCTCTATTTCAAATGCTCTATTAGAAATAATAAAAAGTTAACTAATAAAAAAGGCACCTGAGGTGCCTTTTTTATTTTGATTTATTTGTTACTGAACTATGTTTTGAAAAATGTTTCGAAAAGATGTTTTGAAAAGAGAAATATTCTTTTTAAGAAATATACTCAGAGCCAAAACCCATACCTAATAGAATTGCACTTACTCCCATAATCCCAACTAGCAAAACTAATCCGCAGGTAACAACGGAACTTGAGTAAATAAAGCCCTTTTCTTCAGGAATATTCATCATAATTGGTACACCAGAGTATAAAAGGTATACAGAATAAGTTAATGCAGCTAAACCAGCCAATACTACAAACCATAACACAGGAAATAACGTTGCAACACCAACCATTAATAAGGGTGTAGCTGTATAGGCAGCTAATTCCAGTGATTGTGTATAATCAGGCGTTGAATCAAATGTTTTGGCCATCCATTGGATCAAGTATGCCAAGGTAAATACACCAAGGACTAAACCTGTATATATAGCAATAGACATCATCATTGCACTTGATTCTGGTAATTTAATTGCGTCACCTACGCCAATAGTCCATCCAATATGCGCAGTTGCGAAGTAACTACAAATAGCCGGTATTAACGCTATTGTTAATATATGTATCACACTATAAGTTAAACTTTCATGACGTTTTTCTATTGTTTGCCATTCTTCTTTTGGGTGAGCGTAAAGCCCCCATATATGATTTAATATCATAACTACTATCCTCTCGCTATCCCCAAATAAATTTATCAGCTTTTAAACTGATAAATAGGTAAGTCAAATTTTATTTTTATAATCGACATACTATTTATGTAATATGACGACACATTCGTCAAGGCCTGTTTGAATAATACGCCAAGATATATAAAATAAATGCGTTTTAATAACTTTTAGATATAAAAATGAAAAAATGTAGAATATATCTGTATATATGATTGCTTCTTTTTTGAACTGATTTTATGAGGGAATATTTTTGTAATATAAAATTAACATCAGTAAAAAAATAAGTGAGAATTAATACGGAATCTTTAGTGAATAAAAATGAATTATGCAACTTTAATTCTCACAATATTCATTATTTCAATATCAAAGCCCGCAATTTCTTCAGTACTTGGATAATAGGTAATATTTACTTTTTGTTTTTGCAACGACTTGTACATTGTCTTTCTTTTATATTTAAAAGGTACATTAACGTTTTCTAACATTAAGGTATTTATTATCCAATCATCCTCTTCTCTTTGAACGTGAGAAACTACAGTAATATTTTCAGTATGAATAAGTTGTTGATGTTTATCTAAAAGTTTATTTATGCTTTTTTTCATGGGGAATAGTCGTAAATAAAGTAAGTTCATTTAAAAGGAACTTATTATTTTAACTAATTGTAGGTTGGAAATATACGAGTCTTTATCAGGTATCGTCATATTGCCCAATATTTTGTAGGAGATATCTTACATTCATGTAAGATAAATACACTTGTGTAATAAGACTTAATAGAGAGCTATTTCTTAAGTGCATGTTTTAAAGTTTAATTATTGAAAATTATATTTTGAAAATTTTTTTTGGTGATTATTTATTGAAAATAGCATCTATCTGAAAATCGCTTGTTTGCTATTATTTACATAGTCAGGAAGACGAGATTAAGGACAATCTTCATAAGGAAGTGGCTAAGGAAGCATGATTTATTATGGATGATAACTTAGGGTTTAACCTTAAGGATGGGTAAGTAAATTGGATGTTTGTTTAACTCATCAACTTTTTCAAGGATGAAAGTAAAGGGATTATTAGTCAGCAGATTTTGGAAATGCTGAACAATGGATTGTTTTAATGGATTTATTAGAAGGACTTTCTAAAAGGATTGTATAAATGGATTTTTGTAAACGGATTTTCTGAATGGATTGTATAAACGGATTTTCTGAACGGATTGTATAAAAGGATTTTTGTAAAAGGATTTTGTGAACTGATTTATTAAACGGATTTTTAAAGGGATTGTATAGCTAAATGGATCGGGCAAAAAGGAATGATTAGAATCAACAGTGACCTAGGATGGGTTAAGCAGTGATGTACTTATAGGAATAAAAGGATTTGACATAAAATCAATTATATATTTGTTGTTTTGCTGGGAGCTATTTAACAAGTACTTATCACTTCTCTGGATGATTAGTGTATATAAATGATTTAGGGAATGTGTACAGGGATGCCCATGGACGAGTCTAAAAGTATTAACGACAAAATAAAAAAGCGACACTTTAGTCGCTTTTTTATTGCCTGTATTTTATTGCCTGTGTTAATCCCCAAACTACTAGGAAATGCAGAATTCAGTAGATTATAGTATTTACCAATTCGTCTAATAATAGTGTTTTGTGGTGTACAACTTGTGTCAATGGAACGTCCGTAGTAGACACGCGTTTGTGGATAGACACTAATTATATTCGGTAAGCAGGAATGTTAATATTATCGAGCTTATAACCTTTTAAGGTTATTTCACCCTGATATTGTGATTCCCCGTCACCACTAAATTCAAAATCAAAAATACTTAACCAAAAAATACCTTGCCGTTTACTAAAAGATAGTCGACTTGAACGCCTTGCTATTGTTAGAAATTGAAGGTTTTCTTTTGTGCAATATTTATTGGCATGTGAACGGGCAAATTCTGAAACTTTACGTAAATATACAAAGTACCAGAAGATGAGACAAACTATAATTAAGTAATATATATTTTCCATGGCGATATCTTTTTGAGTCAATCCTTACTTAATGAGGCTTATTTGAATTGTTTTCAACTGTTTGATTAAATAATAAACCAATAGCCTTACTTAATTTAGTACTACGGTTTGGATCTCGCATGCATTGAAATATATTAGTTCTGATAACCGGAATCGCAACAAGGTCTTTAAAAACGGCCGTAAAAATTTGCTGGGTTTGGCTATTTACCATTAATTCTAAAAATTTCATTAGCCTGTGTTGATTTTGAAATAACAACCAACATCTTCCAGATAAAGTAATAAAATCATCCGTTGACAGTTGTTTTTGGTCAATAAGTTCATTAACCAGTTGTTCATTATGTGGGTGTTTACAATTTGATGCAATACATCTTAATAATTGAGCTTTGAGTTGAATGTCATTTTGTGAGCATTTAATTTTAGCAATAATCGCATCAATCAGGGCAACAGGTAATTTCTCATTTTCCAGAGCAGCACAAAGTGGTGACAGTACTTCTTTAGGTAAATGGTGAATTGCCTTTACTAATAACTCAGTATTATTTTTACTTGATAATCTTGCTGCAAAGTCGGTGAGGCCTTGTACACCCACATTATGCCAATTAGACCAATCTAATTCTCCAGAAATATAAGTGACGCATTGTTGATAATGTTGGCTAGGCGATTGTTTCAATCCAAAATTAATGATGCTGTTCAGAGCCGCCAATTTATATTGTGAAGGCGTAAATAGATATGGATTATTTTTAAGTAATTCTTCTTGTTTTTTACTTGGATCAATCATGAGATCTGAACCAAGTGCTTCTACAATAATCGCAATAAAGTGATTAAGTGCTGCTTGATTAAACAATCCCCGTTCATCTAAAGGAAGTTTAATGAACCATAAATAGGGTTGTTGCGAATTTTTTTGCCAAAAGGCAATAGCAATGCAAGCATGTCTCTGAATTGGAAAAGGGTAAGGTAGTTGATTATTTTCTATTTTTTCAAAATCCTGTCGAGAGATTTTATCAATTTTTCGACCTAGATCATAAAATCGACATTGAGAACCAGATAGATTTAATAATGCTGAAATAGTAGGAATGCTTGTCATATTTTTATTTGCTTTCGAATTATTGCGGCATTATAGAGATAATAAGAGATTAACTCCAATGTATGAGATATTTTTTGTATATCGATATAAAAAATTAAATGTTGCTGCTGCTTTTAGGCAGTAAAACTTTTTATTTTGAAGCGGTTGAAAATTAATTTTATTTTTGTGTTGTTTTTGCGTTAACTTTTGTGCGTAATTTAAGTCAACGCACAAAAAGTTAAGATCAAGAAATATTATATTATTTCTCTGTCCTTTTTAATTTATTAAATAGTCAGAAGTAAAAAGGTTAAAATTCGTATTAGCCTTTCCTCATTGCTAATATAACTTCACGTCGGGATGGTTTTGAATTAGCAGGTGACCACTGGGTAGAAGACACTTTTCCTTTTAGGGTTCTGACATAATATTCATTATTCTTAAATTCAAGCACTCTAATAGCGCCTTTAGGCGTTAAAACATAATTAGGCGCATTACTGAGCACTGGAAATACATGATCTCCCGGACCGTGTATTTCCCTCTTTTTACTTATTAATTTAGCTAACCCTGAATGATTTTTGCTGCTCTTAACATGCGTATGGACAACAAAATAAACATTTGATGGTACAACATTAAAAGAACAGTGGTGATTAGTACACGACGTAGGGGACACGGTAGTTCCATCTTTCATAGCGACCATAGCTTGTTCTTGTCTGGAACGTTTAAAGCTATTAAATATCTCAATGGCTCTCTTATCTGTTTCAATAGTACCCAGTACATCACCTTTAGGAATAGAATATTTAGTGAGTTTAGACGCGTTTGTGGAAGCGGTTACTTCTATTTGATTTGTATTGAGATCATTACTGGAATAGTTAGTCGTACTAGGTGACAAATATTTAGATATAACCTTATTGGTTATAATATCAGTGCTGAAAATGCTGATTGAAATAGAGCAGAAAAGTGCTATATATTGGATTATTGTATTTTTACTGTTAAATTCTTCCATGAATATTTCCCTACCAACAGATCAATAGTTGGACAACAAAGTAAATATAATTTTGAATCATTCCGTAATTAACGTTATGTTTTTATGGTTAAAATCATAATTGTTAATATCGGGTTACGATAAAAGTAATTTCTAGATTATTTCTAGTTAATGACTAAGATACTAAGACTAAATGACCATATTTAACATCCTTGTTAACTTTGAAGACTGGTCCGATGATAGGGGTAAATGTGAATTTTTGCAAGCACCGTTTGTTTATTTTTTAACCTGTTTGTGTTTGTTTTGTGCTCGCTGTTTAGTGGCGCGATATTGTGAATATAAATTATTAATAAAGTTATTGCCCTAAATTGTTAATGGGTAACGTATTATTAGCTTGAGGGTTTTCAGCAGTGTTGGCCTCAAGTTGTATCAGTTGTTCCCGTAACAGTTTTAAAGATTTCTCTAATTGATTAACATTGGTTGCTACTTTCATTTGCTGTTGATCTCTACTTGATGATTTTTCTTCAAGTGCAGCAAATTTTGATGCTAATTTTTTAATCTTTGTTTGAGCATTGTTAGCAGCAGCAATTTGATCTGACAACAGGTTAATATTGAATTCTGTTGATGTTTGTTTTTCTTTAAATTTACTGACCGATGTTGTTACCTTGGTAATTGTATCGTTAAGTTTTTTATTGTTTGCGGTAGCAGTTTTGCTCTGTTTTAGTGCTTTTGAGCGTATTTCTTTAATTTCAGATTGATTACGACGCCAGGCTGACGCCCAAAGTTTATCCATTTCCTGCCAAAGTTTATTGGTTTTTTCAGTTAAACCTTCAAGCCTGACTTTCATGGCAACTTCAGATTCGCCCATTTCTTCACCCGTAGCGGATAGCTGTTGTTCTAGCAGTTCAATGCGCTGTTGTGAAGTGGATAGATGGTTTTGCAATTTGATATTTTCTTGATAAAACCACCAAATAGAGCCTGCTACAGTTATATAAAGTATAAACACTGCGAAAGTATTCAATGATGAACTTGATTTGATTTTTTCACCAGAATTGTTTGAGACGTTTTGACTGTCATTTGTTTTGGGTCCAGTACGGTTTGTGCTCTTTCTTGTATTTTTGAATGTCTCTACCTGATCTATATCAAGCGTAATACTGGGGATTTCTGGTTCTACACGTTTGGTCAAAATAATTTCCTATAAAACAGCGCCAATACCAATGGGTATTATGAAAAAGTAAATGCACCTGCAACTGTAAAGCAAAACGTTTTGATATTTAACCCTTAATTGATGTTTTTTAAACGTGAATAACAAAAAAGCCGATAATTACTCAATTATCGGCCAATATACAGTGGTGTAAGAACTTGAGGCTTATTAATAACTGTCGTTATGAACACTCATTACAGCACGTCCTGACGGATCTGCCATTTTGCTGAAACTCTCGTCCCACGCTAAGGCTTCAGGTGTACTACAAGCCACAGATTTACCGCCCGGGACACACTCAGCAGCAGAAGTTAGCGGGAAGTGTTCTTCAAAAATACAACGGTAGAAGTAAGCTTCTTTTGTATCAGGTGTATTAATAGGAAACTTAAATTTAGCGCTTTCAAGCTGTTGTTCACTTACTTGTGTTTCAATATGTGCTTTTAAACTGTCAATCCAGGAATAACCTACACCATCAGAAAATTGCTCTTTTTGACGCCACAAAATTTCTTTTGGTAAATAACCTTCAAAAGATGAGCGCAAAATAGCTTTTTCCATTATACCGTTACCGCACATTTTATCTTCAGGATTGATGCGCATGGCAACGTCCATGAAATGTTTATCTAAAAATGGCACACGGGCTTCAATACCCCAGGCAGACATTGATTTGTTAGCGCGTAAACAGTCAAACATGTGTAGTTTGTCAAGTTTACGGATCAATTCTTCATGAAATTCCTGTGCATTTGGTGCTTTGTGGAAATATAAATAACCACCAAAAATTTCATCAGCGCCTTCACCGGAAAGCACCATTTTTATCCCCATCGCTTTAATTTTACGCGCCATTAAATACATCGGGGTTGATGCACGAATAGTCGTTACATCGTATGTTTCCAGATGATAAATGACTTCTTTTAGCGCATCTATCCCTTCTTGTTCGGTAAAAAGTACACTGTGATGAATAGTACCAATACTATCAGCTACTTTTTGTGCAGCTATTAAATCAGGTGAGCCTTCAAGGCCACAGGCAAATGAATGTACTTTAGGCCACCAGGCATCGGCCAAATCATTATCTTCAATGCGACGGGCAGCAAATTTTTGTGTGATGGATGAAATTAATGAAGAGTCTAGCCCGCCAGAAAGTAATACACCGTAAGGTACATCCGTCATCAAATGACTTTTAACTGCTTCTTCTAATGCTTCACGTAATTTTATTTTGCTGGTGGTGTTATCTTTAATTGCGGAATATTTCTGCCAGTTACGTTTGTAGTAACGTTGTATTTCACCTACACGACTGTCTAATATATGGCCGGGAGGGAATTCACTTACCGTTTTACAAATAGGCATTAACGCTTTCATTTCTGAGGCAACATAAAAGTTACCATCCGCGTCATAACCTGTATAAAGAGGTATTATGCCTATATGATCACGGGCAATTAAATAAGAATTATCTGTCTCGTTATATAAAACAAACGCGAACATGCCCTGAAGTTTGTCAATAAATTCAACACCGAATTCTTCATACAGAGGAAGAATTACTTCGCAGTCAGAGCCTGTTTTGAAGGTGTAATCTACGTTCAGTTCTTTTGCTAAGGTTTTATGGTTATATATTTCACCGTTAACCGCCAGCACGTTGGTTTTATTTTGATTGTATAATGGTTGTGCACCGTTTTCTGTATCTACAATTGACAGTCGTTCGTGAACTAATATGGCATTGTCATTGCTGTAAATGCCTGACCAATCCGGACCACGGTGACGTAATAAGCGTGAATACTCTAGTGCTTTTGTGCGAAGTGCCTGAGCACCAGTTTTTATATCTAATATACCAAAGATCGAACACATTGAAGCGCTACTCCTCTATTATTTAAAATTTATACAACCACTCAATACTTGATAGTTGATAGTATGAGTTGAATTATTTGTTTTTGTACGGGAGGCTTTAAGCTCAAGTCAAAAATACAGATAGCCAGTCAGCCATCTATCGACACTTTGCCAGTTTTATAGGAAAAATCAATAAGAAATTGACTTTAATGGAAATAAAATGTAGAACTTTATCCTAAATTATCATCAGGTTTTACTGTAAGTTACGAATGGATAAGAGTTTTTGCTCTAAAATGTTCATTTTGAGAAAAGGATAAGACAGCATGAAAATGCTATGTTGGCTATGTCTACACGTAAACATAGCCAATATTGTCGGCTATGTACCAGTTCAGTGTTGCTATAATAGTTGTAGGATGGGTTAGCCAACGGCTAACCCATCACTTTGTAGAACGCAACTGATAATAGTCTTTAAAGCTGGTGTTTTGATGGGTTACGCCTTCGGCTAACCCATCCTACGCGCTGAAATCTTGAGCTGACAATTTAATACCGAAAAACAATGGATTATGGGCATAGCAACACTTAACCTGCACATAGCCAATATTGTCGATTGGTCTGGTGCTGAAAAGTGGCTTTAAATATTATTAGTTACGTCAACAGACAATTTAAGCATTTGTCCCGGTTGTAAGTATTTTTTGCGATTTAAGCTATTCCAACGTTCTATATCCCGTATTGAAATATTAAATTTATCGGCAATACGGGCAAATGAATCTCCCCGGCGAACCTTGTAGGTAATATTTCGCATAATGGGTTGTTCATTTGGGTGAAAGCTAGCTTTTACAAAATTGACATTTGAACTAGGCTTTTGCCAAATCACCAATTCTTGACCCGGTTTAATGGTATCTCTCGGTGCCATTCCATTCCATTTTGCAAGGCTTCTGGTACTAACTTTATAAGCTCGGCTAATATCCCATAGGGTATCACCGCGTTTTACCTTATGGAGTTTTTTAGTACCAAGTTGCTTTTTGTTCTTCGTTTTAGTTAAACGTTGCTGCTGTGAAAAAATATAATTATCTAACGACTTTGCAGCGACAGGAATAAGTAAATGTTTGCCTTCACGTATTTGGCTGCCTTTGATGTTGTTAATTTGTTTGATCAAATCAGTACTGGTGCTAAACTTTTTGGCAATGGTACTTAAAGAATCACCCCCTTTTATTTGATAGCGTTGCCAGGCAAGGCGGTCACTTTTACTGAGTTTAGCGAGTTTTTCTTTGAATAATTCCTTTTTATTATTTGGAATAACCAAGTAGTGAGGACCAGCTGGATCCGTTGCCCAGCGGTTGAATCCCGGATTTAATCTTTGTAATTCTGCCAGTGATAGATCTGCTAATTGTGCTGCTTTAGCAAGATCTATTTGAGAGCCAATATCAACTTTGCTGATAACACTTTTGTTATCAAGTGCATAAAGTTTCAGATTAAAATCTTCCGGGTGTTTTATTATGTCAGCAAGTGCCAGTAATTTTGGAACGTAAGCTCTTGTTTCTCTTGGTAAATCAAGTGACCAGAAGTCGGTAGGTTTGTTTTTACGCGCGTTGGCTCTTACTGCTCTACGCACACGGCCTTCACCGGAATTATAGGCGGCAAGTGCTAATAACCAGTCACCGTCAAAATATTTATGTAAATATTTAAGGTACTTTATTGCCCCTTGAGTTGAAGCTATAACGTCACGCCGTCCGTCATACCACCAATTCTGTTTCATACCAAAACGTTTTCCTGTGCCGGGCACAAATTGCCACATGCCGGATGCTCTTCCATGTGAATATGCAAAAGGATCAAATGCACTTTCCACTATCGGTAAAAGAGTCAATTCAACTGGCATTTCATTGGCTTCCAGTTCTTGTACTATATAGAACATAAAAGGCTCAGCACGTTTAGCGACACGATCTAAATAAGATGGATGTCTGGCATACCAATCTCTTTGTGCAAGAACACGTTTGTTTTGGGGGATTTCAAACGATAATTTTTCTCGAATATGGTGCCATAAATCGTCGGATACTTTAATACTGTCCGATACGGTAAATTCGATATCGGTAACAGGGTGGATCACCTCTACCGTGCCGTCTGCAAGTAATGCGTGGTTGATTTCGCTCGGCGAAGCAATTTCACCAGCACTGATTGATGTGCTTAAATCGTTGCTTTGATTCGAGTTTTTTTCAGTTTGAAAAATAGTACTTTGGCAACCGGAAATTAACAAGGCTACAGAAAGTGTTAACGGTATATATTTCATAAAAATCTACATTATTATAATTATGGGCAGTGTTACCTATTTATAGACATTTTTCAAGTTAGGGAGATAGTCGGTTTGTTATCATTAATTAACTTGCCTCTGTAGTCTGCTCAGGTAATTTGAAAATACCAACAAAACATAGTTAAAATTGACAGTGTCGCATTTAAT